>JBCCOR010000481.1:0-4282 GCA_039025295.1 Acidobacteriota bacterium | reverse complement strand
GATGCCGTGGGCGGCCAGCGCCTGCCGATCGCCCGGTCCCTTGACCGGCTGGAAATCATCGTCGACCGCCAGCGGCACGATGCCGAGCTTCTCCGGCGGCAGGCCGTAGGTGGTCTGCAGCTCGTGCGCGATGTGCTCGGTGCCGGCTAGCACGCGCGTCGCCTGGCGCGCCGCGCGCCGCGCGAGAAAGCGCCGGCGATAGCGCTCGCGCAGGCTGAACTCGCTGGCCCGGCGCTCGAACGACAGATCGTGGATCGTGACCAGTGACGGCTGCTCGGGACGCGCGGGCAGGCTGTAGGCGGGGGAGAAGACGACGTCGAGCGCGTGGCGCTGCATCAGACGCGGCAGACGGATCTGCTCCCAGAGGATCGGCCGCGCGTCGGCGCGGTCGTCGAAGACCGGCTCGATGCGCGGATCGTCCCACAGCGCGTGTTCGACCTCGGGGCCCTTGAAGAACAGCGTCCAGCGCCACGGGCAGTCGGTCTCGGTCAGGCCGTGGAGCAAGCCCTCGAGATAGCGGCCGACGCCGGTGCGGGCGCCTTCCATTTCGTAGGCAACGACGCCGATGCGCAAATCATCGGGCATCGGCGGCGCCGCGTTCGCACCCGCGTCGTGGGCGGACGCGGGGGCGCGGGACGGGTCGGCAGGCGGACGGGAAAGCTCGGTCATGGCAGGGTCGCGGCGCGCGACGGCCACAGTATATATCCACCGCGGCGCGCGGATGGCGCGGCCGCCAGCGCCGCGCTACGGAGCTTCGGCCGCGGCCTCGGTCGCGGCGGGCGCGTCGCCCGCGCCGGTCGCCGCTGCCGCGTCGGCCGCGGCCAGCTCGTCGAAGAAACGCTGCGCGCCCGGATGCAGCGGCGTGCCGACGTCGCGCGGGGCGTTGCGGGCGTTGATCGCCTTGCCGGCGGGATGCCGCTGGACAACCGCGCTGGCGTTCTCATAGATGGCGCGCGTGAAGTCGTAGACCAGCGCTTCGTCGGTGCCCTCGGCGGTGATCAGGTGCATCGAGCCGACGTTGAGGGCATCGAAGTCGGCGTCGAGGCCGCGGTAGGTGCCGGCCGGCACGGTCGCCGGATGGAAGAAGGGATAGCGGTCGATCAGCTGCTGGCGCGCCGCCGGATCGAAGGGCACATAGGTCAGCGCCATCGAGGCCGCCGCCTGGGTGATCGAGGCGGTCGGCACGGCGCCGCCGAGAAACGCGGCGTCGGCGTTGCCGTCGGCGAGCATGTCGACCGCGCCCGACTGCGTGTTGTTGAGCACGGTCATGTCGTCGTAGCTGAGGCCGTGGGCTTCGAGGATCGGCTGCACGAACATCTCGAAGCCGGCGCCGGCCGGGCCGATCACGACGCGCTTGCCGCGCAGATCGGCGATGGTGTTCACATTCGCCGACGCCGGCGCGACGAAGAGCGCGATATTCGGCGCCAGGGTCATCACCGAGCGCATCGCATAGGCCTGCTCCCAGCCGGCCTCGCCGCGCACGGCGAAGTAGGTGATCGCGGCGTTGCTGAGGGCAAAGTCGAGATCGCCCGCCGCCAGTCGACGGATGTTCTCGCGCGAGCCCTTGGTGGCTTCGCCCGTGACCTGCCAGCTGTCGCGCACCTGGCTGGCGACCTCGGCGAGCGCGCCGCCGACCACGAAGAACGCGCCGCCCGCGGGCGCCGTGCCGACGCTGAGGAAGCGCCGCGCCTCCGACGACGCGTCGCCGGCGGCCGCATCGCCGGCGTCGGGCGCGGGCGCGCAGCCGCCCAGCAGCGCGAGGCTGAGAGCGAGCAGCAGGATCGAACGGTTGAACGAGGGCAGCAGCAGTGGACGCATGCGGAACTCCAGAAGGCTTTGATGGACGAAGGGCGAAATGGACCCAGACCGAGATAGACGAAGGATGGACGCGCGGTCGCTCAGGCATCATGCCGGGCGGGCGCGCTGAGGTCAAACGCGGCGCTCCTGCGATCAGGCCCACGATGCGGCGCGGCGGCCGCGGGCGCGCTCGGCCAAGCGCCTGCGCAGCGTCTCGATCGCCTGGGCCGCGCCGCACAGATGCAGGCGATCACCCGCCGCCAGCCGCAGATCAGCGCGCACCTGGGCGCCGACCAGCAGCGCGTCGACCCGCTCGATCGCGACCACCGAGCAGCTGCTCTCGGCGCGCAGATCGAGCTCGGCCAGGGTGCGTCCCGCCCACGGACTGGCGTCGACGGCAATGATCGTCAGCTGCGGATCGACCATCTCGACCTGCCGCGCCTCGTCGGGATCGAGCAGGCAGCGCGAGAGCATCTGCCCGGCCACCTGGCTGATCGAGAGCGCGACGTCGGCGCCGGCGCGCCGGATCGCACCGACGTTCTCCGCCGCGTTGACGCGCGCCACCAGCGGCACCTGCGACGCCTGCTCGCGGATCAACAGGGTGGCGAAGAGCGTCGCCTGATCGCTGTCGACCGCCAAGACCACGCCGCGCGCCGCGTCGAGATCGGTCGCCGCCAGCGTCGCCGGATCGCGGATATCGCCGACGAGATCGACATCATCGGCGGCGGTGCGATCGATCACCTGAACCGGCTCGCCCGCCGCGCGCAGCAGCTGGACCAGATGACGACCGACCTCGCCCGCGCCGACCACCAGGATCGGTCCGCTGCGCCGGGTGTCGCCCGGATGCAGGGAGTCGGCCAGGCGCGCGAGCGCCGCGCGCGTGCCGAGCGCGATCAGCATGGTGCGCGGCGTCAGCCGCAGCGCAGCACCCTCGGGCCCCGCCGGATGCAGCCGACCGTCGCGCCACTGCCCGATGATCACCACGCCGGTGTCGCGCCCGAGCTGGGCTTCGGCGAGGGTGCGATCGGCCAGCGGGCTCTCGGGCGTGACCCGCATTTCCGCCATCTCCAGCTGACCGCCGAGCGCCTCGATGCCGGTGATGCGCGGATGGATGCGGTGACTGGTGAGATCGGCCAGCGTGGCGGCGAGGGCGTGGCGCGGCGTCAGCACGTCGGTCGCGCCGGCGAGCGCCATCACCCGGCGATGATGCGGGTCCGAGGCCAGCGCGAGCAGCGGTCCGTCGTAGCCGTGGCTGCGCAGGGCGAGCACCAGCGCGGCGTTCTGCTCGTCGTCGCCGTCGGCGATCACGGCGCGCGCGGCGTCGAGCGCCAGGCCGTCGAGCAGGCGCTCGATCGGCGCGCCGTAGACGACGTGGAGCGCCTCGGGTCCCTGCTCGCGCAGCGTACGCGCCCTGTCCTCGCGATCCATCACCACCAGCGTCGGAATCGCGAGGCGATCGAGCGTCGCCACCAGGCCGTCGACGGCGGCGGTGTGGTGGAGGATGACGATGTGATCGCGCAGGCCGCGCGGCGCCCGGTGCGGCAGGCGCTGCTCGAAGCGCGACTCGAGCATCGGCAAGAGCAGCAGCGGCACGAGCATGTACACCAGCACCACGCCCAGGAACTGCACGCCGATCACGAACAGGATCATGCCGGGATGCTGCCAGCGCGCGTCGCGCCCGTAGCCGGTGGTGGTCAGCGTCTCCGAGGCCCACTCGAGGGCCTCGAGAAACGTCCGCGGCGTGCCCTCGATGTGGGTCATGCCATAGCGGTAGGCAAAGGCGGTCGCGATCAGCACCGTCGGCGGCACCAGCATCAGCCAGAGCAGTCGTTTGGAAACGCGCGTGCGCATGAACGAATTGTAGGATAGCGACGATGATTCGACGCACCCGAGCCGCCCTTTTCGTTCGCCGCACGCTGTGTGCCGCGCTGCTGCTCGCGCTCGCGCTGGGCTGCGCGCGCGCGCCCGACGACGACGGCGCGCCCGACGCGCAGGCTGCGCCGCTGGCGCTGGCCGATCTGCTGCCGTTCGCCGAGATCCGGCGCGAGGTCAACGTCGTCGATTTCGGCACCCCCGCCGCCCGCGCCCACGTGGTCGAAGGCTTCAGCATCGACGAAGGCGGCGACGACGACGGCGCGCCGCCGTCGCTCTGGTCGCGCGGTCCGCGCGCCGCGCTGCGCGTCTGGCTCGCGGAGCCGCGACCGCTCACCCTGCGCCTGCATCTGCGCGGCTGGCTCGCCCCCGACGCCGGGCCCGACGCCCGCCAGACGGTTGCGCTGCGCTGGAACGAGGTCGAGCTCGGCACGCTCGCGCTCGACGGCGAACTGCGCCCGTACGAGATCGCGGTCCCGATCGACGCCCAGCGCGCGGGCGACAACCGCCTGATCGCACGCTATAGCGCGGCGCGGCCAACGCCACTCAAGACGTTTTTCTCTACGATCGACACGCATTTCGAGGATTTGCCGGTTAGCTACGACTGCCGCCT
>JBCCOR010000480.1:0-4298 GCA_039025295.1 Acidobacteriota bacterium | reverse complement strand
CGGCCTGCTGCTGGTCGGCCTGGGCGTGGTCGCGATGTTCTACGTCACGATCCATCTCGACATCACCCGCACCGGCTACGACATCGACACGCTGCAGAAGACGCTGCACGCGCGCGAGCAGGCGGTGCGCCGCCTGCGGGTCGCGGTCGAGCGGCTCGAGCATCCGACCGCGATTCGCGCGCGGGCGATCGAAACGCTCGGCATGGCGCCGCCGGCCGACGGCCAGCTGCTGCCGGCGCGGGCGCTGCTGACCGGCGTCCAGCTGCTGCCGGCGTCGGCACCGGCCGATGGCACGTCCGTACCGGCGCGCACGTTGGCCGGCTCGGAGATCGACGGTCTGCGCGTCGACGGAGCGATGCCGTGAACGATCCGCGTGACACGCCCGCAGCGCACGACGATCTGCAGATCCGCGGCGACGCGCACACGTCCGATGTGCTGCGCCGTTCGCGCCTGGCACACGCCGATCGCGGCCGGCTCGGCTCGGTATCGGCGGCGCGCGACGCGCGCGGGCCGCACAGCCGCATCATCCGTCGGGTGCGCGGCCTCGCCCGGCGACCCGAGGGCGCGCCGCCGCCAGCGCGCACGCGCGTGCGCTTCGCGATCGCGCTGACGGTCGTCGCGGTGTGGGGCGTTCTGATCGTCGCGCGGCTGGTGCAGCTGCAGTGGTTCGAGCACGCCGTCTACGCCGAGCGCGCGCGCGTGCAGCAGCAGCGCACGGTGACGCTGAGCGCGCCGCGCGGCGACATCCTCGATCGCCACGGGCAGCTGCTGGCGGTTTCGGCCGACGCCGCATCGCTGGCGATCAATCCGCGCCTGATCGACACGCCCGACGATTTCGTCGCCGCGCTCGCGCCGTCGCTGCGCGCGGTCGCCTCGCGCGAATGGATCCGCGCGCTGCCGGTGCGCATCGCCGAGGCGCGCGACGACAACCGGGCGTTCCTGTGGCTGGTGCGCCAGATCGAGCCGCAGATCGCCGACGCGGTGATGGATGTCGTCGACGCCCGCATCGAGGCCGACTACGACGCGCGCCGCGCGGCCGCCGAGGCGGCTGGGGAGAACAAAGACGCGATCAAGCGCGCGCATCATCCGATGATCCGCCTGGCCGAGAGCAAGCGCTACTACCCGATGGGCACGCTGGCGTCGCACGTGCTCGGCTACGTCGACGTCGACCAGCGCGGCCTCGCCGGCATCGAGAAGACGCAGGAGAGCGCGATCGCGTCGCGCGCCGGGCAGCGCGTGGTCGTGCGCGACGCCTACGCGCGCAACGTGCTGCATCCGCGTCTGCGCATCGAGCCGCCGGCGCCGGGGCATCATTTGATGCTGACGATCGACGCGACGCTGCAGGCGATCGCCGAGCGCACGCTCGCCGAGGCGGTGGCCGAACACGGCGCCAAGAGCGGCTCGCTGGTGGCCCTCGATCCGCACACCGGCGCGGTGCGGGCGATGGCCAACGTGCCGACCTACGATCCCAACGCGCGCGGCGAGAGCGACGCCAAGAGCTGGCGCAACCGAGCGGTCGCCGATCTCTTCGAGCCCGGCTCGACCTTCAAGATGGTGACGCTGGCGGCGGCGCTCGAGGTCGACGCCGTGCATCCCGAGCAGCGCTTCGACTGCGGTCAGGGCAAGATCGTGCTGCAGGGCGTGCGCATCAACGACCACAAGCCGTTCGGCGTGCTGTCGGTGCGCGAGATCCTGGCCAAGTCGTCGAACGTCGGCACGATCAAGATCGCCCAGGCGGTCGGCCGCGAGGCGCTCTACCGCACGATTCGCGCGTTCGGCTTCGGCGCGCCGACCGGCATCGACCTGCCCGGCGAGAGCCCGGGCCTGGTGCGCTCGCTGGCGCGCTGGCAGCCGCGCTCGGCGGCGTACATCAGCTTCGGCCAGGAGGTCGGCGCAACCACGCTGCAGATGGCGACGGCGTTCGCCGCGGTGGCCAACGGCGGTCATCTCTACCAGCCCTACGTGGTCGAGGCGCTGCGCGCGCAGGATGGCACGATGGCCTCTACCGAGCGCGCGCGATTGATCGGTATGCCGATCTCGCCGTCGACCGCGCAGCAGCTGACGCAGATGCTCGAGGGCGTGGTCGACGACGGCACGGCCAAGGCGGCGCAGGTGCCGGGCTACCGCATGGTCGGCAAAACCGGCACGGCGCAGAAGATCGTCGACGGCCGCTATTCGGAGCGCGCCTACGTCGCCGGCTTCGTCGGCTTCGGGCCGCTGCCCGAGCCCGAGCTGGTGGTGGCGATCAACCTCGACGAGCCGTGGCCGGCGTACCACGGCGGCGAGGCGGCGGCGCCGGTGTTCGGCGCGATGATGCGCGAGGCGATGCCCTATCTCCGCCGGGCGCCCCGCCCGGCGCCGACGCCCGAGGTGCCCGCGCTCGATCCGGCGATCCGCCGCGCGCGCGTCGACCCGCCGCGGCCGACGGTGCGCTGGTCGCTGCCGGACGCGGCGCTGCCGGTCGACGACGGACGCACCGCCGCGCTGCGCGCCGACGCGGTGTCGCCCGAGATCGTGCCCGATTTCCGCGGTCTGTCGATGCGCCAGGCGGTGCGCCTGGCGAGCGCCGGCGGCTGGGCGATCGCGCCGGTCGGCTCGGGCTTCGTCGTCGATCAGGATCCGGCACCGGCCACCCGCCGCGACGCGCTCGACGACGATGCGGCGGTGGTGCGCGTGCGCCTGGCGTTCACCGCGCCGGACGCGCGATCCGCTGCCGCCGACCGGCCGGAGGCGCGATGAGCGCGCTGCAGGCTGCCGCCTCGACGGGCGTGGCGCTCGACGCGCTGGCGCGCCAGGTCGGCCTCGATCCGGTCGGCTGGCTGGGCGGCGGTGCGCCGGTCGACGTCGGTGCGATCCGGGTGCGCGGCGTCGCGCACGACAGCCGGCGCGTGCGTCCGGGCGATCTCTTCGTCGCGATCGTCGGCGCGCAGCACGACGGCCGGCGCTTCGCCGCCGACGCGGTGGCGCGCGGCGCGGTCGCGGTGCTCGGCCCGCGCCCCGGCAATGTCGCGCCAGCGCTCGACGTGCCCTGGCTGATCGACGACGCACCGCGTCTGCGCATGGGGTCCTTGGCGGCGCGCTGCGCCGACCATCCCGATCGCGCGCTGACGCTGGTCGGCGTCACCGGCACCAACGGCAAGTCGACCGTGGTCGCCCTGCTCGGTGCCATGCTCGACGCTGCGGCGCGGCCGGCCGGTCAGTTCGGCACCCTCGGCCTGCGCCTGCGCGGCGCCGCGATCACCGCGACCGACCGCTCAATCTCGGCCGACCGTCCAGCCTCGGCCGACGACCGGCGCACCACGCCTGAGGCCGACGAACTCGTGCGCGGTCTCGACGCCCTGCGCCGCGCCGGCGCCGACAGCGCGGTGATGGAGGTGTCGTCGCACGGCCTGGTGCTCGGGCGGGTCGACGGCCTGCGCTTCGATCTCGCCGTCTTCACCCAGCTCAGCCGCGATCATCTCGACTTCCATCCCGATCTCGCCGCCTACTTCGCGGCCAAGACCCGCCTGTTCCGCCGCCTGGGCGCGCGCGGCCGGGCGGTGGTGACGATCGACGACGTCCACGGTCGGCGGCTGGCGGCGCGCCTGCGCGAGAGCGGCGTGCCGCTGCTGCGCGCGTCGATCGAGGCCGATACCGGCGCCGACGTGTGGCCGCGCCGGGCGCGCCTCGATCTGGCGGGCATGGACGTCGAGCTGCACACGCCGCGCGGTCGACTGTCGCTGATCAGCCGCCTGCGCGGGCGCTTCAATCTGCGCAACTTGGTGACCGCAGTGGCCGCGGCCGAGATGCTGCGGGTGCCGCACGCGGCGATCGAGAAAGCGATGGCGGTGCAGGTGCCCGTGCCGGGCCGGCTGGCGCCGGTGATCGTCGACGGCGATCCGTCGATGCGCGATCTGCCGATCTTCATCGACTACGCGCACACGCCCGACGCCCTGGCCGCGGTGGTCGGCGATCTGGCCGCGCTCTCGCGGCGCCGACTGGCGGTGGTCTTCGGCTGCGGCGGCGATCGCGATGCCGGCAAGCGCGCACCGATGGGGGCCGCGGTCGGCGCGCGCGCCGATCTCGCCATCGCCACGTCCGACAACCCGCGCGGCGAGGATCCGCACGCGATTCTCGATGCCGTCGAGCGCGGTCTGCGCGCCGCCGGCGCCGAGCGCCGCATCGGCGGCGCGCCGCCGCCGGGCGTGCGCAGCTACCGCCGGGTGGTCGATCGCCGCGCGGCGCTCGCCGACGCGCGGGTGGTGGCGCACGGCGCCGCGCAGGGCGGGCCGCGCGAGGCCGACCGCTGGACCGTGCGG
>JBCCOR010000479.1:0-4301 GCA_039025295.1 Acidobacteriota bacterium | reverse complement strand
GCGGCGCATCGCCGAGCGCGGGTCGCCAGCTCGGCGAGCGGCGCGCGGCCGACGCCGCGCCGGCGGCGCGCGGCGCGGTCTTGCGGCGCGCGGCTTTGCGTCGACGACTCGCCATCGCTCAGCGCGGTGCGACGCGGGCCGTGCGGCCGGCGACGGTTGCGGGTCGAAGCATCATCGGGCGGTCAGCCGTCGGCCGTGGGCACGTCGACAAAGAACGCTTCGATCAGCTCGCGCGCGCGCAAAATATCGTCGCTCGGTTCGACGATGCGCGCGAAGAGCGTGCGATGCGTGTGGTGAAGGGTGTCGAGATCGCGGGTGCGCAGCAGCTCGACCACCTGCTCGATCATGCGCACCGAGGTCGAGCCGTAGGTTTCGCGCTTGGCCTCGCGCTCGAGCAGCACCAGGGCGAAGAAGAGCGAGTCGGGCAGCTCCTGGCCGGCGCGCAGCACGGCCGATGCCAGCGGCGGACCGTCCGCGGCGTCGGCGTCGGCGACCGCCATCGGCGCAGCCGGCACCTCGGCGGCCGGGGCGCTGTCGGCCTCGCGCCGCGCGGGCAGCTCGGCCGGCGGCGCGAGATCGTCTTTGCGATCGAAGTAGAACGGCAGCGTGCGCAGCTGGCGCGCGAAGCGCGAGAAGAGCAGGAAAAGCTCCTTCTCCGAGCCGAAGTTGCCGACCAGCTGGGCGTTCTTGCCGATCTCGAGCCCTTCGGTTTCCTGCAGCACGACCCGCGCCTGCGCGCTCTCCTCAAGGTGGATGGCGCGGGCGTGCACCTTCCACGCGGTCAGCGAGCCGCTGACGTAGCAGATCTCGGCGCAGCGCACCGACACCGCCTCGACCTCGGCCGCGGCCTCGATGCGGATCGAGCCGTGCACCGACTCGATCTCGCCGTAGTGGCCCGAATTCTGGATCACCAGATTGCCCGGCGTGCGCACCGAGAGCTGGCCGTGGTGGTCGACCTGGATCTCGGTGCCGGCCGGGATGATCATCGTCGGCGCGGTGTCGTGCTTGCTCATCGTCGAAGGACTCGGGCGCGCTCAGCGGGTGCGACGGATGCGGCGCGGCAGCGGTTCGTAGTTGCGGGCGTCGGGAGCGCTGCGCGCGCGCACCAGCAGCAGCTCCTCGTCGCGCCAGCGATGATCGAGGATGTAGATGCGCGGATCGACCGGCGTCTCGGCGCCGTCGCCGTCGAAGCGGCGCACCTCGTAGTGCAGATGCGGATTGGTGCTCCAGCCGGTGTTGCCGACGGTCGCGATCACGTCGCCCTGATTCACGCGCTGGCCGGTCTGCACGCGCACCTCGTCGCAGTGGCCGTAGAGCGTGGTGAAGCGATCGCCGTGGTTGATCGCGACCAGGTTGCCGTAGCGCCACCAGCCGACGCTCTGCTTGAGCGGATAGCGACCGGCGAAGGCCACCGCGCCGTCGGCCGGGGCGGAGATCGGCGTGCCGACCGGCGCCGCCCGGTCGATGCCGGCGGGGCAGTCGAGCTCGTTGGTGAACGGCGACCGGCGGTTGCCGAACGGGCTGGTGAGGACGAAGGTCTCGGAGCGCAGCGGCGAGATCGACGGCGTGATCCGCGCCCGGTCGGAATCGGAGGCTTCGAAGCTCTGAACCTCGTCGAGGAAGGTGTCGAGCACCGCCATCTGCTCGCGCAGCGCGGTCTCCAGCTCACCGCCCCGGCCGACGTCCTCGCGATGCGGCGAGCGCGCCAGCGCGGTGCGCAGGTTCTCGTCGAGGGTGGCCGGCGGCGCCGGATAGCCGCCCTGGCCAATGTCGGCCTCGTCGAGCGAGAAGCCGTAGGCGAGATAGATCTTGGCCATCTCGCGGTGCATCGTTCCCGAGCGATCGTTCAGCTCACCGAGCGTTTCAATGCGCTGGCGCAGGGTGACGCCGAGCGCCGCGCGCGCGGCGGTCTCGGTGCGGTACTGGCTGGCCGCGGTCAGCTGGCCGACCACCGCCGGCGCGAGCAGCAGGCCGAGCAGCACGAAGATCACGAAGCCCACCACCGAGGCCGCGATCCGCACCACCTGCTTGCGGGTGAGAAAAACGTAGCGGACGCCCTTGCGGATGTCGGCCGCGTGGATCTGGACCTCGAGAAACGGCCGCGCCGCCGCATCACCGCCGCCGCTGCGCCCAGCACGGGCTGGGGTCGCGGGGTCGGCGGGACGGTCGGTCCGTGGGGCGTTGGCGCGCGGCATGGTGGTGCACTGAAACGAAGGGAACGATGGTGGATCGTAGAATGCAGTATGTCACGATCCACATCACGGTTCGGCGGCTGCGGCGCGGGACGCGCGAGCGGCGTCGGCGATCAGGAGGCGTCGAGCGCGCGCACGGTCGCCTCGTCGGCGTGTTCAGCGGCCAGCGCCAGCAGATCGCGATGCACCGCCGCGTTGCCCGCCAGGACGTTGCCGGCGAGCACGTCGAGGCCGCCGTCGAGGTTGGTGGCGAAGCCGCCCGCCTCGCGCACCAGCAGCACGCCGGCGGCGACGTCCCACGGCGCCAGACGCAGCTCGAAGAAGCCGTCGTAGATGCCGGCGGCGGTGTAGGCCAGGTCGAGCGCGGCCGCGCCGCAGCGGCGCACGCCGTGGGCGCGCTGCAGGATGTCGCGGAAGATGCGCAGATAGACGTCGAGCGACGCCGGCCGGCGGAAGGGATAGCCGGTGGCCAGGAACGAGCCGTCGAGTCCGGACGCGTCGGTCATCGTCATCGGCCGGCCGTTCCAGAACGCGCCGTGGCCGCGCGCGGCGGTGAAGAGATGCCCGCCGACCGGATCGAGAATCACCGACGCCTCGGGCACGTCGTCGGGATCGAAGCACGCCACCGACACGGCGAAATACGGCAGCCCGCGCGCGAAATTGCGCGTGCCGTCGAGCGGATCGACCAGCCAGCGATAGCGGCCGACCGCGGCCGCTTCGTCGAGGACCTTGCCGTCGGCGGCCTGCAGGCCGCCGTCCTCGCCGAGCAGCACGTGCGCGGGCCAGTCGGTGTGGATGACGGTCGCGACCGCCGCTTCGCTGGCGTAGTCGGCCTGGGTGACGATGTCGTGATGGCCCTTGTGGGTCACGCCGAGATCGTCGCCGCGGCGAAAATAGCGGTGCAGCACCTCGCCGACGGCGCGGGCGGCGAGAACGGCCGTGTCGAGCAGCGCGCGCGGCGCAGGACGCGCGGCCGATGCGGGCGGCGCGGAATCGACGGTCGCGGTCACGGGAAACCTCCGAAGCGGTTGGTTGCGGGCGGCGCGCCGATGCTAGCGCGGCGGCAGGATCACGGGACGTCCGTCGAGCAGCGTGCCGACCGCCGCGCCGCGCAGCGTCCAGCCGGCGAAGGGCGTCGTGCGCCCCTTGCTGCGGAAGCGCGACGGATCGACGGTCACCGCGCGATCGAGATCGATCAGGGTGACGTCGGCCGGCTGGCCCGGCGCGAGCGAGCCGCCGGCGGCGAGGTTCAAAATGCGCGCCGGCGCGGTCGAGAGCAGCGCGACCAGGCGCGTGAGATCGATGATCCCGGCGTGCACCAGGCGATCGAGGCAGAGCGAAAGCGTGGTCTCGAGACCGACGATGCCGAACGGCGCCTCGCCGAACGGATGCTCCTTCTCGTTGGGATGATGCGGCGCGTGATCGCTGGCGATCGCGTCGATCGTGCCGTCGACCAGGCCGGCGATGAGCGCGTCGCGATCGCGCGCGCCGCGCAGCGGCGGCTTCATCTTGGTCGCCGTGTCGAAGCCCGACGCGGCGACGGCCTCGTCGGTCAGCAGCAGATGATGCGGCGAGACCTCGCACGTCGCGTCGACGTCCCGCGCCTTGGCCGCGCGCACGGCCTCGACGCCACCCGCGGTCGCCAGATGGGCGACGTGATAGCGCCCGCCGGTCATCTCGGCGAGCATCAGATCGCGCACGATCATGGCGTCCTCGGCCTGGCTCGGAATGCCGGCCAGGCCGAGGCGTGCCGACACCGCGCCCTCGTGCATCACGCCCTCGCCGGTCAGCGTCAGGTCTTCGGCGTGCTGAATCACGGTCAGGTCGAAGTGCTGGGCGTACTGGAACGCCCGCCGCAGAACGCCCGAATGCGCCACCGGCATGCCGTCGTCGGAGAGCGCGACCGCGCCCGCCTGCTGCAGCGCGCCGTATTCGCTCAGCGCCTCGCCGGCCATGCCCTGGGTGATGCACGCGATCGGATGCACCCGCGCGTGCGGCCGCGCCGCGGCGGCGCGCAGGATGTGGGCGGTGATCGCCGGGCTGTCGTTGACCGGCGACGTGTTGGGCATGCACGCGACGCCGGTGAAGCCGCCGGCCGCGGCGGCGTCG
>JBCCOR010000478.1:0-4305 GCA_039025295.1 Acidobacteriota bacterium | reverse complement strand
TGCGCGATTGGCAGCAGGGCAGCGAGGCCGAAGGCACCCCCGTGCCGCGCCTGGTGCGCCACTTCTATCGCGGTGCGCCGCATCGCATTCAGGAATTCTTCGACGGCCGCATGCAGAGCATGGGCAAGCCGCCGACGTCGGCGGCCAAGGAAGACCGGGAGGCCTACGTCGCCTTGCAGCGCAACGCGCAGAACGTCGTGGCGACGTTCAAGCCAAACAAAGAGAGCGAGCAGACCGTCGGTTTTCATTTGATCCGCAGCCTGGAAGCGTTTGTGACCACGGCGCACGCGAGCCTCGATCCCGCGTTCGAGCTGCGCCATCTGGCGCGTTTGTACGACGCCGATGATGCGCTCTATGTTGCGGCCATCGGCGCGCGGCAGATCGGTCTGTGGCGCTTGCACACACAGGCGAAGAAGGGCGACGCTTCCCTGGAATCCTCGGGATCGGCGTCGCTGGCCAGCGCGTCGCCGCCGCTGCGGGGCGTCCAGTGGACGCTGAGCCTGCATCGGACCGGACAGCCTTCGGTGCTGGTGATGGGCACCCGCGAGCGGCGTCTGGCGCTCTGGGCACCGCTCGGGACGTCGCCCGAGGGCGCAGGCGACGACGCGGTGGTGAGTGCGTTTTGGAGCCGCGAACTGGACGGCGCGCTGGTCGGCGCGGCGCCCGTGCCAGATCGTCCCAGCGAATTGATCGTGCTGTGCGTGGCCGACGTGGTCCAGCTCGTCCACTTCCGCATCAGCGGCAGCCGGCTGCGCGAGATCGCGCGCTGGCGCACGGCGCTGACCTGGGCTGATGCGATCACCGTGGTGCACCACGTCGGCCGCACGATCTTCGCCGTGGCGCAGGATCACGACGTCGTGCTGCTGGATCCGGCGCGCGACACCGATCCGCAGTCGGATGCGCTGATCGAGTTCGGCCGACGCACGTTCGATTCGCCGGTGCGAGCGCTTTCCGCGCAGGCATCGCAGGGAAGCCGCGATGCGCAGCTCTACATCGGCGTGCGCGACGGGCATGTCTACCGCCTCGATCTGATCGCGAACGCCCTGGCCTGGCGGCGCATTCGCTGGATTTACTGCATGCACCACGGCGTTGCGGCCCTCGAGGCGATGCCCGGCACGCGCGGCGACGTCGGCGTGCGCTCGGTCGTGGGCGAGCTGGTCGTGCTGACCGAGGACGGCCAGCCGTTCTATCAGTATCGACCGGTCGATCCCGCCAAGGCGGCGACGTTCCTGATCCCGCGCGGCGACTCGGAGGTCGATCGGGTGCGCGACTACGTGGTGCTGGGTTTCGACGTCAATCCGGGGCGATTCATGGTCCAGGAGCGCGTCGTGCGTCCGGCGGACTGGCGCAAGCAGGCCGACGCGGTGCTCGCGCGGGTCGACGTCGGCACCGGCTCCGATCCGAAGCTGCGCCGCAACGAGACGAGTGAGCTGGCCTGGACGCTCGCCTGCATGGCCGAAGGCCACGCACCGAAGAAGATCCACGAGACCATCGATTTCCGGCTTGCGCGTCGGCTGCTGATCCGGCACATCGCCCGCACCTATGACGGCGACGATCACGCGTCGATCGTGAACATGCTGCGCCTGGTCGATCTGGCGCGGCTGCTCGACCGGCTGCGCCACGCGTCGCCGCCGCGCAACGACGTCGCGCGATGGATGCGCAGCGCGGTCAATCGCCTGATCGCGCTCAAGGAGCCGCAAACCCTCGACGCCAGCGTGCGGCACGACGCGAGTCGCGTGCTCTATCAAGTGGTGCAGTGGGACCGCAGCCGGCAGGACGATCCGCTGCTGGGGCGCGACGAGTCGCTGCTGCGGCTGCCGGCGGGGCTGTACGACAACGCCTGGTTCGCACTCCTGATCGCGCAGGTGATCATCGATCAGGTCACCCACGCAAACGCGTTCGACACGGCCACGCAGTCGCCGGAGACCATGGATCGCACGCTGCTGGACGCGCTGCTGCCGGCGCTCAGCGGCCTGCCCGTGGCGGTGCTGCGCGCGGCGGCGGTGATCGTGGGCGGCAGCCATCGCACGCGCTCCACCCACGAGGTGCTCCTGGCGCTGCATCAGGTGGCCAACGCGGCGACGCTGCACGGCGAGCTGGCGACGCCGCTCGACGAGCTCGACCGCGCGCTCGAACCGTGGCGCACAGCCGCGCGGCCGATGCCGCCCAATCGCATGGCGCTCTTTGCCGCGCACGTGGCCTGCCTGGCGGATCGCGGCGAGGACGTCGCTGCCTGGCGCACGATGCGCGCGCATCTGCAGGACGTGCGTCGTCTCGTGCGCAAGCTCGACGAGCGCCTCGGTGCGGACGCCTTCGATCGCTATCTGCTCCAGCCCGCCGACGACTACGTGCCCGCCGAGCTGCCCGATCTCGAGCCGCCGCCGGCCCTGCGCGAGCAGCACGCGTGGTTCGACGAGGCCGATCAGTGGCTGCATCAGCAGAACCTCAAGGCCAAGGACGAACACGCGCGCTGGCAGCGCGAGGAGCAGATGCCGGCGTGGGGCGCGTGGACCCAGGCGTTCCATCGCGCCGGTCGCGCCCGCCTGCGCGTGCTGCTCAAATCGGCGCAGGAGGCGCTGCGCGAGCGGGTGTGGCTCGGCTTCGAGCCGCTGGCGGTGCGCGAGGAAAGCGGCCGGTCGATCGTGATTCGCCTGCGGATTGCGCCGCAGAGCTTCCGCCTGATCGACGATGTGCACTACACGCTTGATGGCTCTGGTACCGGCGGCTTGCTCGAGGCGACCGACGGCCGGCATTTGCTCCGCGTTCCCGGGCGCTGGGACAGCGTCGAAGAGAGCGCGCCGGCCCACGTCGTCGAACTGCGTGGCCGTCGTCGCATCAACCAAGAGGAAGTCCGGGTGCGCTGCGCGCTCACCGTCGATGACCAGCGCGCGCGCATGTTCACGCGCACGATCGCGCTGCCGCGCGCGGTCGCGACGGATCACAGCACGTCGGCGCCGTATCCCCACGCCCTGCCCACCGCCTTCGATGTGGTGCGCACCAGCCTGGCGCGCCGCACGCGCGACGCCGTCGTCGTGCTGCTCGACGACGCCTTGGGACGCGACGCGCTGGTCCAGGCGATCGCCGATATCCCACGGACCCGCGCAATCCACCTCGACGCGACGGCCTCGCAGTGGGGCCCCGATCGCATGTATCCCCGGCGGCTGACGCTGACCAACGTGCTCGGCGTCGTGCGCAACGGTCGCGCAGCCGACGACGAGCACGATCTGGGCGACGTCGAGCGGGTGGTGATCACCGAGGCCGACGAGACCCTCGAGCGCCTGCTCACGCACCGGTCGCTGCGCGCCGAGCTCGACAGCCTGCGGCGCTGGCTGCGCGGTCGCAGCGGTCGCAAGCCGGCGGTGATCCTCGTCGTGGCAGCGCATTTGGGGCGTCGACTGGTCGGCTCGGGTGCCGTCGAACGCTGGCCCGCCCATCGCCTCATCGGCGCCCTGGCGCGCGACGCGGTGCTGGACGAAGCGGCCGCCTGGCTCGCGCAGCCGCGCGTGGTCGATGCGCGCACCCGCGAGGCGGTGCAGCGGCAGGCGCGCAGCACGCTGCGACAGCTCGGCGGGGATCTGCGCCTGACGGCCATTCTGCGCGCGCGCCATCAGGCGCTGGCGGACGATGCCAAGGGGCGGTCGTTCCGCGCGGCCGGTCTCGACGTCCTGCTCGCCCGCGAAGACGCCCTCGCCGTGATGCAGAGCGAGCTGGAGGGCTTGCCGCCGCGCGCCATCTTCCTGCTGATGGTGGCGGCGGCGTCGACGGTCCAGCTGACGTTCGGCGAGCTGCAGGCCGGCCACGTCCTGGCCGAGCCGGTCTATTCGGCGGTCGGCGCGAAAGGCGGTGCGCTGAAATTCTCCAGCCGCCCCATCTTTGCCACCGACGACGTGCTCCGCGAGGAGGACATCATCAGCAAGGTGCGCGCCGATCGCCGCGCCAAGCAGCGCTGGACGCAGGTGCGCGGCCTGCAGCTCGGCGGCGGCGTGACCGTGCTCGAACCCTTGCGCGAGCTGGCCAAACTGCTGCGCGACGAGCGCGTGCTGAACGAGGCGACCGCGGAGCTCGAAGCGCGCGATCTGGTGCGGATGGTCCACGGCACGGTGTACACCGTCGCTCCCTACGGTCCGCTGATTCGCGCGGCCCTGCGCGCGGGGCGCGATTCGTCGGCGATCTTTCGCGACCTCACCGGACGCGACAGCCTGTTCGAAGGGCTGTCGCTGGTGGAGATCGATCGCCTCGACGACGCCGGGCTGCGCACGCTCGCGCCGGCGCTCGCGCCGGAGCGTCGCCAGCGGCTCGGCCAGC
>JBCCOR010000477.1:0-4315 GCA_039025295.1 Acidobacteriota bacterium | reverse complement strand
CTGGCCGCACGCCCGCGTCCGCCTCGATCCGCAGCGGCTCGGCCGGCGCGCGCTGGCGGTGCTCGCCGACGACCTGGCCCGGCGCCCGTCCGCCGATCGCGACCGCTTCGCCACCGCCGACGGCCGCTGCCGTCTGCCCGCCGGCGACGCCCTCCGCCTGGCCCTGATCGACGCGCTCGACGCCGCCGGCGGCGGCGACGTACGCGCCGTCGAGGCCGCGATCGAGACGCTGGCGGGCTGCTTCTCGAACGACAACACGGCGCCGGAAACCGCCAGCCTCTACGTGCAGGACGGATCGGACGGGCGCGCGGTCGCGGCCGAGGCGGCGCTGCGCCATCTGCTCGTGCAGCTGCTCACGGCCTGGGTCAACGCCGCCTGGGGCGTGCGCGACGAGGGCCAGCGCCTCAGCGTGTTCGCGCATCCGACGCCGACCGTCGAGCTGCGCCGCCTGGGCGACGCGCTCTCGCCCGACGATTTCCGCGAGGCGCTGCTCAACCCGTGCCTGGGCTGGCCGTCGGGGCCGAGCAAGGCGGCCTACATGCATCTGTGTCACCGCGTCCTCGGCCAGCATCCGGCGCGCGCCGAGGACGCCCTCGCCGCCGCCGGTTGTGCCCCGGCGCGCGACGCCGACCGCCGCGCCGCGGCGCGCGCCGCCCAGGTCAGCCTGGTGCACAACGGCCTGCATCTCAGCCTCGGCAGCCGTCGCCTGAGCGCCGCCGGCGCGCCCGAAGCGGCGGTGGCGCGGGTGCTGGCGGCGAGCGTGCCCGAGGTCGAGGCGTTTCTGCCGCTCTTCGTCGGCACCTTCTCGGCCGCGCCGCGGGCGCTCGCGCCGGAGGACTGCACGCCGCTGCGCCGCCTCGCCCACGCCGCCCACGCGATCGACGCCGACGGCCTGCGCGGTCTGTGGCAGGGCTGGTCGCGCCGCAGCGACGGCCGCCGCAGCTGGCGGATGCGGCTCGGCTTCGGCCGCCGCGCCGCGCCGGCGCTGCTGCGCGACGCCCGGCTGCTCGACTTTCCGGTCGCGCTCGCCGCGCGCGACGGCATCAGCGCGTTCGACGGCCGCGTCGACGGCGACGTCCGGCTGGCGCAGACGCTCGACAATGCGGGCATCTTCGATCGGCGCATGTCGCTCTATCTGCCGCTCAAACTGCGCCTGCGTTCGCGCCACGGCTTCGCCGGCCTCGAAGGCCGCATGCACTCGCTCTGTCCGCGCTTTGCGGATCTCGCGCAGCTGGCGCAGCTGCAGCGCCTGCTGCAGGCGCACGCGATGCGGATGACGGCCGAGACCGCCGGCGCGGGCGATGCGCAGGCGCGGCTGCGCCGGCGATTGACGCCGGCCGCCGAGCGCGCCCGCCGCCTGCCGATGCTGGCCGCGGCGCTCGGCGCCGAACATTTCGTGATCGACGCCGCGACCGACGATCCCGCGGTCGACGCCGCGCTGCGCCGCACGATCGGTGCGCGCCGGCTCGCCGACGGTCGGCTGCGCGTGCCGACCGAGGCCTACCGCCTGGCGCTTCTCGGCCATCTCGCCGACGCCGGCCGCGCGACGGTCGCGGCGCTCGGCGCCGACGACACGCTGCGCGATCTGCGCCAGCGCCTCGAGGCGCCCGACACCGAGAGCGCCGACGGCCAGCTGCGCGCGGCGCTGCGCGGCGAGCTCGGCGGACGCATCGACGATCCGGCGATGTTTCAGGCACAGCTCGACGCGCACTGCCGTGGTCCGCTGCGGCGGATGCAGACGCTCGAGGCGATCGGGCGGGTGCGCACGCTCGTTGCCCAGCAGCGCCGCGCCGGCGCGCCCGCGCCGCCCAGCCTCGACGTCCAGCTCGACCAGATCGCCCGCGCCCTGCGCGCCGGCGATCCGCTCGACGTGCCGCTGCCGGTGCCGCATCTCGCGGCGCTGATCGACGGCCTGGTCGGCGTCGCGCGTCGCGCCGGCGGTGCGGAGGTGTCCGCGGCGGCGCAGCCCGCCGTCGTTCCGTCCAGCGCGTCCGCCGCGGCGTTCCTGCCGGCGCAGCGCGCGCGGTCGGCCGCGCGCCTGCGGCGCAGCGCGTGAGCCGCAGCTTATGAGCCACAGCGTGTGAGCCACAGCGCCGGAGCCGATTCCAGCCATCCACCATTCACCCGACCGAGCGTCCCGTCTCGACCGCCAGGAGCCCGTCCTTGACCGAACCCGCTGCGACCACCGCGTCTTCCGCCCTGCCGTCCGCCGCCGGCCCGTCCGTCGCCGCATCGTCGACCGCGCGCCCGGGCGTCCATCAGTTCCTCGCCCGCGACGGCGCCCAAGTGCTCGACGAGGCGCTCTACGCCGACCGCATCGTGCGCTTCGTCTACAGCACGGCCCGCGAGCGCGCGCCCTGGCTCTTCCGGATGCTGACGGGCAGGCGCATGTCGTCGATGCTCGGCACGCTCAACTTCGATCTGCCGCTTGCGCCGCGCCTGATCGGCTGCCGAAGCTTTCTGACCCGCGCCGGCGTCGATCCGGCGGAGTGCGTGCTGCCGCCGTCGGCGCTCGACACGCCGCGCAAGATCTTCGAGCGCCAGATTCGCTACGCAACCTGCCGTCCGCTGCCGGCGGATCCGCGCGCGGTGGTCTCGCCGGCCGATGCGCGCCTGATGCTCGGCAGCCTGGCGCCGGACGATCCGCTGTGGCTGAAGGGCAAATTCTTCGGCCTCGACGAGCTGCTCAGCGACCGCGGCGGCTGGGTCGACGCGTTCCGCGGCGGCACGGCGATGATCTTCCGCCTCACGCCCGACAAGTACCACTACAACCACGTGCCGGTCGACGGCGTGGTGCGCGACATCTACACCGTCGAGGGCGCTTACCACGCGTGCAATCCGAGCGCGATCGTGGCGCTGGCGACGCCGTTCTCGAAGAACCGCCGGGTGGTGACGGTGATCGACACCGACGTCGAGGGCGGTACGGGCATCGGGCTGGTGGCGATGGTCGAGGTGGTGGCGCTGATGATCGGGCAGATCGTGCAGTGCTACAGCGCATCGGGCTACGACGATCCGCAGGACGTCACGCCCGGCCTCGTCGTGCGTCGCGGCCAGCCCAAGAGCCTCTACCGCCCCGGCAGCAGCACCGATGTGCTGCTCTTCGAGCCCGGCCGCATCGCCGTGCGCGACGATCTGCGCGCGCTGCGGCAGCGCGGACTCGCCGTCCAGAGTCGTTTCTCGCGCGCGTTCGACGGCATCTTCGTCGAGCGTGAGGTTCAGGTGCGCGAAGGCCTCGCCGCGCCGTCCCCTTCATCTTCTTCCGAGGATCTCCCGTGAACGAATCGCTTGCGACCGTATTTCTGCAGCAGCTGCTGCATCCCGCGTTCGGCTTTGTGCTCGGCCTGGGCGTCGTCTTCGCGGCCCTTCTGGCGTGGGCGTGGCGGACGCTGCCGAGCCAGGCGCAGTGGCAGACGGTGGCCGCGCTGCCGCGCCGGCGCGATGCCGACGGCGCTTGGAAGGGCGTGACGGTGACCTGGTACGGCGTGATCGTCGCGTCGGCCTACGTGGTCGGCCTGCTGGTCTTCATTCTGCTGCTCGGCGCGGTCGGCATCAGCGGACGCGCGTCCCTGGTGATGGTGCTGCTGCTGATCGGCGTGTGCGCGCCGATGTCGCGCCTGATCGCGACCTGGGTCGAGGGCAGCGCGCACGGCTTCACGGTCGGCGGCGCGAGCTTCGTCGGCTTTCTGCTCGGGCCCGTGGTCTTCCTCGTCGCCGGCCAGACGCCGTGGTTCGCCGGCCGCGCCGACGCGCTGCTGGTCTACGGCCTGGCGGGGGCGGCGGTGGGCTACACGATCGGCGAGGGCGTCGGGCGCATGGCCTGCATGAGCTTCGGCTGCTGCTACGGCCGGCGGATCAGCAGCCTGCCGGCGCCGCTGGCGCGCGTGTTTGCCCCGATCGCGTTCCGCTTCGGCGGCGCCAACAAGAAGGCCTGCTACGCCGACGGCCTGGAGCACGTGCCGCTGGTGCCGGTGCAGGGGATCAGTTCGGCCGTGCTGACGACGATCGGCCTGGGCGGCCTCGCGTTGGTGCTGGCCGGCCAGCCGCACGCGGCGGTGATGGTGACGCTGATCGGCAGCCAGCTGTGGCGCGTGCTGTCGGAGGTGCTGCGCGCCGACGACCGCGGCGGCGCGCGGTTCAGCCCGTATCAGTGGATGGCGCTGAGCGTCGCGGCGTCGACGCCGCTGATCGTCCAGCTGCTGCCGGCGGTCGACGTCGTGCCGCAGCTCGGCGCCGGCCTCGTGACGCTCTGGGATCCGGCGCTGCTGCTGGTCGTCCAGGTGTGCTGGCTGCTGCTGGTGCGCTTCATGGCCTGGAG
>JBCCOR010000476.1:0-4325 GCA_039025295.1 Acidobacteriota bacterium | reverse complement strand
GCGGCGGGCGCGTGGTCGCCGGATGCCGCGTCGTCGTCGGCGGCGGGCAGCATCTCGAGACGCAGCCGCGCCGGCCCCGCCGCTTCGACGTCGCGGGCGATGCGGACGTCGAAGCCATCTTCGCTCAGGCGCGCGGCGAGTCCGCGCACGAGCCAGTCGTCGGCGTCGGCCGCCGGAGCAACGAGCGTGAGCGGATCGAGCCGGTCGGCGCTGCCCGCGGGCGACGGCGTCGCGCGCGTCACGGTGCCGATGAAGTAGAAGAACACCACCGGCATCACGAATGCCCAGAGCAGCACCTCGCGCTGCCGCAGCCACTGCAGCAGATCCTCGCGGGCGATGAACAGCGTTCCGCGCAGCATCGTTCAGCCCTCCGCGCCGCGCTGCTGCAGTCGCCGGGCGAGCAGCGCGACGGCGGGAACGCTCAGCAGCACCAGCAGCGCAAGCGCGGCGGCGATCGCGGTCGGCTCGACGTGACCGCGCATCGCCGACTCGGCCAGCGCGACCGTGCGGCCGTTGGGCGTCCAGCGGCCGACGGTGCCGATCAACCCCGGCAGTTGATCGAGCGGGAAGAACGAGCCACCGACCATGAGCAGGGGAAACATCACGAGGTTGGTGAGCAGCGACGCCGTGCGACGTGACGCCGCGAACATCTGAATCGTCATGTACAGCGCGCAGAACGTGACGCCCATGAGCGTCATGAGCATCAGGGCGAGCAGCGTGCCGGCGAGGCTCTGGCGCGCGATCGCCCAGCCGAGCCCGAGCCCGATCGCCGCCATCGCGGCCATGATCACGCCGGCGGCGATCAGCTTGCCGGCGATCAGCGTGCCGATCGCGTGCGGGCTGGCCAAGAACCGCCGCAGCGTGCCGGCGTCGCGTTCGATCCAGAGATCGTCGGCCAGGCCGCCGGCGGCGAAGAGCAGCATCATGGCGACCAGGCCGGGCACGATGGTCGCGCCGTAGCGCACCCTGGCCGGCTGGCGCGCGTCGACGGCCGCTTCGGCCACCTCGAGGGTCAGCGGCGGCGGCAGATGCGTGTCGGTCAGGCGCTGGATCGGCGGCAGCAGCACGGCGAGGTCGATAAGCGTGACCGTCTCGCGATCGCGCAGGCCCTCGATCGGTTCGGCGAGCAGCCGGCGGGCGTACCACGCGGCGTCGAGCGCGATGTCGGTGAGCGCGGTGACGATGTCGGGCAGGATGCGCTGGCTCGGATTGAGCACCAGATCGAGGGTGACCGGCGCCGCGTCGAGCAGCGCGCGATCGACGCCGGGCGGCAGATAGAGGATCGCCGTCGCCCGGCCGTCGTCGAGCTGCTGGCGCGCCGCGTCGGCCGTCGTCGATGCGAGCAGCAGATTGTCCTGTCGGCCGGCGGCCAGGTCGAGCAGTCGCCCGGTGACCGAGCCGTCGGGATCGACCAGCAGCACGGTCACGGTCGGGCTGCTCGCTCGGCCGCCGGCGAAGCCGATCGCGGCCATCAGCACGCCGATCATCGCAGGAATGACGACCCAGGTCGCCAGGGTGATCGGCTGGGCCAGTCGCTGGCGCAGCGACGTGCGAACGATTTCGCCGATCATCGCGCGCTCACGTCACGTTCGCAGCGCGCGTCCGGTCAGGCGCAGGAAGAGGCTTTCGAGATTGGGCTGGGCGAGGGTGACCTCGCGCACGGTCATCTCGGCGTCGGCGAAGCGCTGGAGCAGCTCGGGCAGGCGCGCCGGCGCGCCGCGCAGCGCGAGCACCAGCGCTTCCTCGTCGCGGCGGATCAGCTCGACGCCCGAGAGCGCGGCCACCAGGCTTTGCGCGGATGCGTCGGGGAACGTGCCGCGCAGGGTGAGGACGTCGCGCTCGTCGCTGCGCTGGCGCAGCTCGTCGAGCGTGCCGTCGGCGATGATGCGTCCGTGGTCGATGATCGCCAGCCGGTCGCAGAGCGCCTGCGCTTCCTCCATGTAGTGCGTCGTGTAGAGCACGCTGGTGCCGCGCTCCGCCTGCGCCTTGACCAGATCGAGCAATTTGCGCCGGCTCTGCGGATCGACCGCGGCGGTGGGCTCGTCGAGCAGCAGCAGCTGCGGCCGGTGGACGACGCCGCAGGCGAAATTCAGCCGTCGCTTCATGCCACCGCTGTAGGTCTCGACCTTGTCGTCGGCGCGGTCGATCAGCGCCACCGCCTCGAGGATCGCGTCGACCCGTTCGCGCCGCTGCGATCCGCGCAGGCCGTAGGCAGACGCCCAGTAGGCGACGTTGCGGCGGCCGGAGAGATCGTCGAACAGCGCCAGCTCCTGCGGCACGACGCCCAGGCTGCGCCGCGCCTCGACCGACCGCGCGACGACGTCGTGCCCGCGCACGCGAATGCTGCCGCCCGACGGCTTCAGCAGGCCGCAGATGCAGCTGATCGCGGTCGACTTGCCGGCGCCGTTGGGCCCGAGCAGGCCGAAGATCTCACCGGCGCGGATGTCGAGATCGACCGCGTCGAGGGCGATCAGCTCGCCGTACGCCTTGCGCAGGCCGCGCACGCGCAGCACCGGCGCGTCGTCGGTTGCTGCGTGCTGTGCAATGGATGCGTCGGATGGTTGGATCATGCGGGTGCGGATGGCGTCCGGGGTTGTTGGGCTGTGAGGGTTCTTACGGCGACGATCCGCGCGGGTTGCCTCGATCGCGCGGCGTCCTGCTGCGGCGCGCGGACGCGCGCAGCCGGCGATCCCGAGCGGCGGGTGCTACGCTGCGAGACCGCGGCGATCGTCCGCGCGCCGATTTCCTCTGCGATCCGCATCCCGCGAGCACCCATGAACCTATCTTCCGTGCGCATCCGCAACCGAATTGCTTGGATCGTCCTGATGGCCGTCCTCATGGCCGCGGGCGCGCAGGTGAGCGTGCCGATGGTGCCCGTGCCGATGTCGCTGCAGACGCTCTTCGTCCTGCTCGCCGGCTTCGTCCTCGGCCCCGTCGATGGCGCCCTGGCCGCGGTCGTCTACCTGGCGGCTGGCGCGCTCGGCCTCCCGGTCTTCGCAGGCGGCAGCGCGGGCTTTGCCACGCTCCTCGGCCCGACGGGCGGCTTCCTCGTCAGCTTCGTCGCGATGGCGGCCGCCGCCGGGCTGGCCGTGCGAGGCCGTCCGCGTGCGCTGACCTGGAAAGCCGGCTTGATCGTTGGCGGTGCGGCGTCGCTGCTCGCGTTCGTCGTGGGCGTGCCCTGGCTGAAGATTGCGGCGGAGATTCCGTGGACGCGGGCGTTCGAGGTCGGGATGCTGCCGTTTCTGCCGGGCGCGGTTGTGAAGCTGCTGCTGGCCGTGGCGCTGGCGCGTTTTCTGCGCGCGCGGCTCGCCCGAGAGAGCACGCATGAATCTGCCGCATCGGGATGGCGGCGCGTGTTCGGTCAAGCCAGCCTCGAAGCGGTTGCCGAGGTCGATGCGATCGTCGCTGACGAGTTCAACACGATCGATCCGGATACCTAGCGCAGCGTCTTGCTGCGCGACACGGTCACGACGATCCTGCCTGCCGGGCTGGACGGAAATGGTCCATACTGTCGAGGAACCCGGGCTCGCGGCCCGGCAGCCGATTGCCCATCGCCGAGGAAACTGCCTTGCACAAGACAACACTTGCTTCGATCTGCCTCATCCTGCTGACCGCGGCCGGCGCTGCCGTCGCCGAACCTGAGCCCCGAACCGAGCGCGCGACGACGCCTGCCCATGCGTCGTCGGACTGGCCGGTGTGGAGCGGTCCCGAGGGCAATCTCACGTCGCTGGGCAACGGCGTGTTCGACGATGCCTTCGGCCTCGAGCGGGCGTGGACGCGGCCGCTGGGCTCGGCCTACTCCGGGATCGCGGTGGTCGACGGACGGCTGACGACCACGTTTTCGGACGGCACGTCGGACTTCCTGGTGGCGCTCGACGCGTCGACCGGGGCCGAGCTGTGGCGCTACCGGATCTCCGAGACCTACAAGGGACACGACGGCTCCGACGACGGTCCGCTGGCGACGCCGAGCGTCGACAACGGCGTGGTCTACGGACTGGGCGCGCGGGGTGGCCTCTTCGCCGTTTCCCTGGAAGACGGCACCGAGCGATGGCGTCGCGATCTGGTGGCCTACCTCGGTGCCGCGAAGCCACACTTCGGATTCACCACGGCGCCGACGGTGATCGGCGATCTGCTGGTGGTCGAGACCGGCGGGAGCGACGGGCGCGCGATCTCGGCCTTCGACCGCGGGACCGGCGAACTGCGCTGGTCGACCGGAGACGATTCGATCCGCTACCAGTCGCCCATGGCGTTCGCGCTGGCGGGTGAAACCTCGGTGGTCGCGGTGACCGACCAGCGCCTGCTCGCCCTGGCGCCCGAGACCGGCG
>JBCCOR010000475.1:0-4333 GCA_039025295.1 Acidobacteriota bacterium | reverse complement strand
TCGAGGACGACGTCGACGTCGTTCCCGATGGCATCGACGAAGCGGATCTGCGCCTCGCCCACGTGGGCGCGATCGGTGCGGGTGTCCACGCCGTCGGCGCTGGTGGTGCGGACCTCGATCTGCTGACCCGGATCGGCCCAGATCTTTCCGTCGCCCGAGCCGCCGGCGTCGATCAACATCGAGCCGGTGAAGATGCCGGTGTCGAAGCCGGTCTCGGTGACGCTGAGCAGCTCGAGATCGCCGGTCTCGACGCCGATGAGCTCGACGTCGAAGCCGTCGACGATGCCCGGATCGTTGCGGACGTTGTCGCGCACCTCGACGGTGAGCGGCGCGCGGAAGACGAAGGTCGCGGCGTCGTTGCCGGCGGCGTCGACGAAGCGCACGCTGCCGCTGCGGACGGTGGCCGCGGTCGTCACCGCGCCGGCCGGTCCGCCCGGGCCGAGCTGCGCGGTCAGCGTGTCGGGCGTGAACAGCGGCGGACCGAAGTTCTGGCTGGTGATGATGCCGTCGAACGGACTGAAGCCGAAGCTGTCCATCGGGATCGCGCCTTCGAAGACGCCCGTGTCCGGACCGGTCTCGAAGAGATCGACGGTTTCCGTATCGCCGGTGAAGAGGCTGCGCAGCTCGATCTGGGTTGGGTCGGCCGTGCCCGGATCGACGTTGTCGGTGTTGGAGATCGCGCGCAGGCGGACGAGATCGTCCTGCAGGATCTCGGTGGTGATATCGCCGTTGGCATCGAGGAAGAAGACGGCGCCGAAGCGGATCAGGGCGCTGTCGTCCGACGTCGACGTGCCGAAGGTGTCGCTGTAGATGGCGCGGATGGTCTCGCCCTCGCTGGCCGAGAGCAGGCCGTCGGCGAAGCCGCTGGGACCGTCGACCAGCTGGATCCAGCCCTCGAAGATCGCCGTGTCGCTGCCGGTCTCCTGCAGCGTGAGCGGCTCCAGATCGCCGAAGACTTCGGCGATGAGCTCGACGGTCAGGGTGTCGACGATGCCCGGGCTGTCGAGGTTGTGGTCCTCGACGCGGACGAAGACGCGGCCGCCCTGCGGATAGCTGTCGGTCGGCTGGCCGAGTTCGTCGATGAAGATGGTGCGCGACGCGCGGGTCGTGATCTGGGCGCTCACGGCGTCTTGGGAACCGCTGTCGTGGGTCGCCGTGATCGTGTCGAAGCGCGCGGGCGGTCCCGGATCGCGCTGGGTTTGCAGCTGGCCGTCGAAGTTGTTCGGCGGGCCGCTGTCGAGCGCGATCTCGCCCTCGAAAACGCCCGTGTCGACGCCCGTCTCGCGCACCTGGATCGACTCGATGTCACTGCCGAGCGCGCTGGTGAGATCGACGAAGGTGTCCTGAACGGTGGTCGGATCGCTGTTGTCGTTGGGCTTGATCAGGCGGACGAACACGCGCGAGCCCTCGAGCACGAAGGTCGCCGGCGCGCCGCTGGCGTCGATGAAGAGGATCACCGCGTCGACGATCTGCGCCGTCGCTTCGACGCTGCGCACGCCGTTGATGTCGGCATGCCGGACGGCGACGGTCTGGCCGATGCTGCCGCTGATCGCGGGGCCGTTCACACCGCAGCAGCCGATCTCGATGCTGCCCGTGAACACGCCCGTGTCCGGACCGGTTTCCGTCAGCGTGAGCAGCTCGAGCGAGCCGGCCTCGTCGACCCGAACCTCGACGTCGAACACGTCGGTGACGCCCGGGCTGTTGCGCGTGGCGTCCTCGACGCGCACGATGGCCTGGGCGCCCTCGGGATAGCGATCCGTGACCGCGCCGTCGGCGTCGAGGAACGCGATGCGCGCGTGGACGGTCGTGGCGGTCGCAAAAGCGTCGTTGTACAGCGCCGTGACCGTGTCGGGCTCGGTCGATCCCGGGCCGAGGCCCTGGGTGCCGAGCGTGCCGTCCTGCGGGGTGCTGCCGAAGGAGGTCAGCGGGATGCTGCCTTCGAAGACGCTGGTGTCGGGGCCGGTCTCGACCGCGGTGACGAACTCCTGGTCGCCGCCGTAGCGGCTGTCGAGCTGGATGCTGACCAGCTGCGCGGAGGCGGGATCCCCGTTGTCCGCGCCGCTGACCAGGCGAATGAACAGCGTGCCGTCCTCGAGCACGGTGTCGACCGTGCTGCCGTCGGCGTCGAGGAAGCTCAGGCGGGCCGCGGCGACGGTCGCCTGGGCGCGGCTGTCGGTCGCGCCCGACGGCTCGACGTAGATCGCTTCGATCGTGTCGCCCGAGAAGACCTGGAGCTGATCGTCGTTGCTGTTGGCGAAGCCCTGATCGACCACCGGCAGATCGGCGGTGAAGATGCCGGTGTCGGGGCCGGTCTCATCGAGCGCGACGTTTTCGACATCGCCGGCGCCGCTGCTGGTCAGCTCGACCGGAATGCTGTCGACGAAGCCCGGTACGCCGGCGGCCGGCGCTTCGACGTGGATGCGCAGCACGTCGCCCGGCACGAAGACCGCGCGCACGCTGTCGTCGGCCGGGTCGCGCAGCGTGACGATCGAGACGCGGGTCGTGGCCTGGGCGCTCGAGCTGTTGCCGCTGTCGAAATAGCGCGCGTCGACGACGTCGTAGCCGCCGTGGGGCGGGCCGGGATCCTCGCCGGTCTGGAGGATGCCGTCGAAGGCGTTGGCGAAGGTGTCGAAGGCGATCGTGAAGAAGCCTTCGAAGATGCCGGTGTCGCCGCCGGTCTCGTCGAGGAAGATCGATTCACTGTCGCCGGTCAGCTGGGCGCTGAGGTCGACCTGCGCGGTGCCGGCCGCGTCGAAGTCGATCACCCGCAGGCGACCCTGACCGCCGGCGAGCAGCTGGTCGGTCGGCCGGCCGTCGGCGTCGATGAAGAAGGTCAGGCTGGCGGCGGCGTCGGCGTCGACCTGCTGGACGGCAACGCCGTCGCTGTCGGGATGGACAGCGCGCAGCGCGTCGCCGTCGAAGGCGGTGAGCTCGCCGTCGAACGAGAACGCCGGACCGGTGCGGCTGGGCAGGGTGGTGCGGTAGACGTTGGTCGACGGCCCGGTCTCGATCAGGCTGAGGCTCTCCTCGTCGCCGCCGGCGACGGCGCGCGCGCTGGTGAAGAGGCTGTCGACGAAGCCTTCGCTGCCGAAGAGATGGTCTTCGATCTCGAGATGGAGCGTCTGGCCGAGGGCGTACGCGGTCACCGGGGTGCCGTCGGCGGCGGTCCAGCGCACGGCGGAGCCGATCAGGCCGGCGTTGGCGGTGGCGCCGTTCCAATTCGCCTGCAGCGTGTCGCGCTGCGCCGGCGGACCCGGGTCGACGGCGGTGCGCAGCGCCGGATAGGGCGGCGGCGCGGCCATCGTGCCGAGGCGCATGCCGCCTTCGAAGATGCCCGTGTTGGGGCCGGTCTCGAAGCAGTCGACGTAGACCAGCTCGCCGGAGATCGCGGCGACGACCTGCACGGACGCGAATTCGACCAGGGTCGGATTGCTGTTCGACGACGGATCGTCGAGGCGCAGGTCGAAGCGGGAACCTTCGAGGTAGGTGGCGGCGGGCAGTCCCGCGTCGTCGATGAACGTGAGCGTTTGGGCGCCGAGGCTGGCGGCGGTGGCCAGCAGCAGCAGCGCAACGAGAACGCCGATCCTTCGGATGGGCAGCCTGGTGAGCGGCCTGGCGTGCATAGAGAGTTCTCCTCGTGAGAAGCGCAGCGCGCGGTGGGTGATCGAGTCACCAACCGGTCGGTAGGTTGACGCGTCGTGATGACGCGCGTGAAAAGGGTCTCTGTAGTACTAAACGGTTCGCGCGCGCCAAAACCCAAAGTTGGGCGGCAACTTTTTTCGACGAATTTGGGTGGGAGGCCGCGTGCGCGTTGGCGGTCGGCGTCGGGCGGCGCTACGGGCGGGCGGCGATGCGTCGGTACAGCGCGCGGGTTTCCCGGGCGGTGCGGGACCACGCGAAGTGCGCGGCGCGGTCCGGTCCGCGCTGGCGCAGCGCCAGCGCCAGCGCGTCGTCGGTGAGCAGGCGATGCAGGCCGTCGCACAGCGCGTCGACGTCGGTCGGGTCGACCCGCAGCGCGAAGTCACCGCCGCCAACGACCTCGCGCAGCGCGCCGCGGTCGCTGGTCAGCACCGGGCAGCCGCACGCCATCGCCTCGAGCACCGGCAGGCCGAAGCCTTCCTCGAGCGACGGATAGGCGAGCATCGACGCCGCGGCGTAGAGTGCGGGCAGTTCGGCGTCGTCGACGTGGCCGAGCCAGCGGATCGGCGGATCGCCGTCGCCGTCGCCCGCGCGCGCGAGCTTTGCGCGCAGCGCGTCGCTGTGCCAGCCCGCGCCGCCCACCAGCACGAGCGGATGCGCGCGCCGGACCGCGTCGGGCAACCGCGCGTGGGCG
>JBCCOR010000474.1:0-4336 GCA_039025295.1 Acidobacteriota bacterium | reverse complement strand
GCCGTACCGTGCGCGTGCCAGAGCGCGCCGCGGTCGAGCGCGCCGTCGGTCGGTGTCTCGGCGGCCGGCGGGTCGGCGTCCGATGCCTCGGCGGCGCGCGTCAGATGATGGCGCGCCCACGACCACGCGCCGGCGTCGAGCGCGTTGCGCCCGCGATGCCACTCGCGCACGGCGTCGACCGCGTCCGCCGGCGCCTGCGACGAGGCGTCGGGCGGCGGCGCGCACGCGATCGCGGCGCAGCTGAGCAGCAGTGCCATCGCCATCGGTCGAGCGCGCACGATGCTGCGCACGGCGGCGGCGTGGAGGATGGCGATGGCGCGGGGCGTCGGCATGATCGCGTCTGCCCACTGCGCGCCGGGCGCGCGCGGCCCGTGCTCTCCCACTGCGCTCAACAGCCGTCGTCCATCGTCTCGCTGAATCTCTGCGGTGCCGCGCGGGTCAGTCCTGGTCTGTGCTGGCGGGCGACGCGATCCCCTCCGGCACGGGCAGCTTCAGCAGCGCGAGCATCCGCTTGGGCCGGTGTCCACAGAGGTATTCGCCGTCGATGTCGACGACCGGCACGCCGCAGTTGGGGAACTTCCGGTCCCGCTCGGTCCGCGCGACCGGATCGTCTTCGATGTCGTGCTCGACGTACTTCACCTCGAGCCGGTCCAGGAACTCGCGGGTGATGTGGCAGACACGGCACCACGAGGTCACATAGACGATCACCTTCGGCCCCGTGTCGGGCGGCGCGGAACCCACGTCACGGTTGGTCAACGTCAGGACGGGTTCCGCTTGCGGACGAGGCGGCGTCTCGACGGGTTCCTCGCGTGCATCGGCTTGGGGTTCTGAGGCCGCATCGGTCGCGGCGCGACTCGCCTCGAGATCGACGTCGTCGAGCCGCAGGGTCGAGAAGCGTCCGTGTTCGTCGACGAACGTCACCTGCCGCCGGTCCACTTCCCAGGGTCCCTCGGTTTCGACGCGCGTACCGTCGCGCAGCACAAGCACATCGGCGGCGATCGGAGCGCTCAAGGCACTCAGGAGGAGCGTCAGCATCGCAAAGAGCGCCTTGGCGCTGGGCCAGCGCGTGTCGTTCATGAACAACTCCGTGGTCGATGGTGTTGGGGGTCGTCGGGCGACGTTCTGAAAGAGATCATACCGGCAGCGCGCGGGAAGGGCGTGCGATCGCGCCCGATGAAAGCCGATCCGCTGTCGGCGATGCGTCGCGGCCTGCGGATGGGCCTGATGCGCGGCTAGAAGTTGCTCCAGGCGGAGAGGTCGCCGGACTCGAAGCCGTCGGCGAAGACGTCGTCGGTCGTGACGCGCTCGAACGCGCCGAGATCGGCGCGCGTGCCCTGCGGACGCGGCGTGCCGAGAATGTCCTCGAGCGGAAAGTCGATCGGGCTCGCGACGTCGACCGCCGGGCTGGTCGCGGGCAGCGCGCCGTAGGTGTCGACCAGCCGCAGGAACGCCTCGCGGATGGTCGCCGAGCCGTCGGCGAACTGGCCGGCAACGGGATCCCAGCGCGGCAGCGCGACGCCCGACGGCGCGCCGAGCTGCGGATCGGCGACGATCGCCTGCGCGTCGTCGCTCGGGTTGACCAGCTCCGACGGATCCTCCGGCAGGGCCGCACCGCCGTTCCAGTAGAGGTTCCAGTCGAGCGCGACCCCGGTCGAATCGGCCGGCGGCGTGTCGCTGAAGTCGTTGCTGCTGCCCGGGCCGGTCGAGCCCATGGTGCCGGTCGGATCGGACCACACGTTGCCGTTGAAGCGCAGGATCTCGTTGACCGGGTTGGCGCCCTCGCGGTTGAGGCGCATGGCGAAGGCCAGGCTCGGCAGATCGCCGATCACCGTGTTGAAGCGAAACACAACGTCGCGTCCGCCCTTGACCCCGAACGGCGCGCGCATGACGTCGGTGCCGTCGCCGAGCATCAGGTTGTTCTCGACCAGGATCGTCAGCGCCTCGTAGATCGGCATGCCATCCTCGCCGAGGAGCACGAAATTGCTGCCGGTCGAGCCTTCCCAGTGCAGGAAGACGTTGCGCCGCACGGTGATCCGCTCCGCGCCGAGCTGCACGTCGTCGCTGCCGTTGCTGTCTTTGATGACGACGAAGCCGCTGGTGTTGCTCGGGTTGGGCCGTCCGCTGCCGGCGAAGTCGTTGAAGAAGACGTTGTCCTCGATGAACACCTCCGACACGCTGTTGACGTCGATGTGCTCGTCGGAGCCCGACTGGTTGTAGAACACGTTGCCCTGGACGGTGATGAACTCGGCGCTGTTGTTGATCTTCAGCAGATCGTTGTCGTACGAATCGTGGATCACGTTGTCGCGGATCACCAGATCGCTGACCGAGCGGTCGCCGTTGCCGTCGACGTGGAACACGAGCGGCGCCGCGCCCGGGCCGTCGTGGGCGATGTCGAAGCCTTCGATCGTGATGCCCGAGCAGCCGCGCGGATCGGCATAGGCGGTGACGACGCGGTCGTCGTTGCGCAGCTGCGCCTGATAGGGCACCTCGGAACGCACGGTGACGCCCTGCGCGAAGGTGCCGCGCACGCGCACGCGGCCGTCGTAGCGGCCGGGGCGAACGAGGATCAGGCTGCCGTCGGGCACGCGGTCGAGCGCCTCGGTGATCGTCGCCCACGGGCTGAGCAGACTGCCGTTGCCGCTGAGGTCGTCGCCGTCGGTGGCGACGTAGAACGTCGGCGGTCCGGACGCAATCGCCGCGGGCGCGTCGGCGCGGGCGTGGGCGTGAACGAGCAGGCTGAGGACGATCGAGCCGATGACGGGGAGGAAGCGCGACGCGCGAACCCAAACCATGGCAGACTCCTTGTCATGGACAAATGTGGACAAGCCGGTCTGAGGACCGACGCGTTTCGACGAACGTCGAACAGCACCATCATGCCAAAACCATTGCTGCCGCGGCGATCGCGATGACGGCCAGGACCGCGACCGCGCAGCCGCGCGTGACGGTGTGGAACGAAGGCCGCCACGAGCAGCACGATCCGCGCGTGCGGGCGATCTATCCCGACGGCATCCACGGCGCCATCGCCCAGGGCCTGCGCGATCACGGGCTCGACCCGGTCACCACCCGCACCCTCGACGATCCCGACCAGGGCCTCGACGCGGCGACCCTCGACGCCACCGATGTCCTCCTGTGGTGGGGGCATATGGCGCACGACGCGGTCGACGATGCGCGCGTCGCCGACGTCCATGCGCGGGTGCTCGCCGGCATGGGCCTGATCGTGCTCCATTCCGGCCACGCGTCGAAGATTTTTCGCCATCTGCTCGGCACCACCTGCGCGCTGCGCTGGCGCGAAGCCGGCGAGCGCGAGCGGCTGTGGACGGTCGCGCCCGCGCATCCGATCGCCGCCGGCGTGCCGACGACCTTCGCCCTCGACGAGGCGGAGATGTACGGTGAGCCCTTCGACGTGCCCCAGCCCGACGCGCTGGTCTTTCTCAGCTGGTTCGCCGGCGGCAACGTCTTTCGCAGCGGCCTGTGCTACCAGCGCGGTCGCGGTCGCCTTTTCTACTTTCGCCCCGGTCACGAGACGCATGACATCTACTTCCATCCCATCATCCGCCGCATCCTCGCCAACGCCGTCCGCTGGGCGGCGCCGGTCGCCGCCGATCCTGACGGCGACGCGCTGTGGCCCTACGCCGACGGTGCGAGCGTCCATGAGCCCGAACCGCTCGAGCGCTGAGCGCGCGATCGTGGAGCGACGGCGATGAACGACGCACACGTCGTCTACCTGGTGCTGGGTTCGCTGCTGGTGCTCTTCGTCTACGAGCGCTGGCGCTACGACATCGTCGCCCTGATCGGCCTGTTCGCGCTGGTGCTCGCCGGCATCGTGCCGGCCGAGACGGCGTTCACCGGCTTCAGCCATCCGGCGGTGGTCACGGTCGCGGCGGTGCTGGTCGTCAGCCAGGGACTGGCGCGCTGCGGCGTGGTCGACGCCGTCGCGCTGCTGCTGCAGCGGGTCGGCTCGTCGACCTCGGCGCAGGTGCTGACGCTGACCGCGGTCGTCACCGTGTGCTCGGCGCTGATGAACAACGTCGGCGCGCTCGCGCTGCTCATGCCGGTCGCGATGCGCCTGGCCCAGCGTCACGAGATCCCGGTGTCGCAGCTGCTCATGCCGCTCGCGTTCGGCTCGCTGCTGGGCGGCATGACCACGCTGATCGGCACGCCGCCCAACCTGATCGTCGGCGGCTTCCGCGCCGACACCTTCGGCGAAGGCTACGGCTTCTTCGCCTACGCCCCGGTCGGCATCGGCGTGGCGGTGGTCGGCGTTCTCTTCATGGGGCTCTTCGGCTGGCGGCTGCTGCCGCGGCGCACCGGCCAGGGCTCGGTCGACGAGCTCTTC
>JBCCOR010000473.1:0-4353 GCA_039025295.1 Acidobacteriota bacterium | reverse complement strand
GAACCCTGCGCCGAAGATCTGCCCGCGCTCGACGCCAGCTTCGACGCGATCACCGGCATCGACGTCGATCGCTTCGGCCGGCTTTACGTCGTCGACCGCGCGCAGCGCTGCGTCTTCCGCCTCGAGGCCGGCATCGTGCGCCGCGTCGCGGGCGTCTGCGAGCTGCCCGACGGCGGCGGCGGCGGCGGCAAAGGAGAGCGCGGCCCAGGGGAGAGCTTCAGCGGCGGGCTCGCCCTCGACGCCTTCCTCGACGGCCCCTTCGACGTCGCCGTCCTGCCCGACGGCGCGTTCTACGTCAGCGACCGAGACGACGGCCAAATCGGCTACGTCGTCGGCGGACGCATCTACGGCATCGAGACCGGCGAGGGGATCTCCTTTTCCCGCCCGCAGGCCCTGCACGCCGCCGCTGACGGCGCGCTCTACGTCGCCGACGCGCATCGCATCCTGCGCTACGACCGCGCCGGCGCGCTCACCGTCGTCGCCGGCACCGGCGTCGACGCGATCTCGCCCGACGGAGACGACGCCGCGACCAGCCCGATCGACGATCCGGGCGGTCTGCTCGCCATCGACAGCGGGCGCGTCTACTTCGTCGAGCAGGGCGCGCAAACCCTGCGCTACGTCGACGGCGACGGCGCGCTGCAAACCGCCGCAGGCGACGGCACGCGCGAAGACACCCCGCCGGGTTCACCGGCGCGCGCAACCGGCATGCGCGCGCCGACCGGGCTCGCCATCGCGCCCAGCGGCGCCGTCCTGATCGTCGACAGCGCGCAGGATCGTATCTTCGCCCTCGAGGGTTCGATGAGCGACTTCGACGACGAAGGCTATCGAGTGACCGAGCTCGACGGACGCGTGACCTATGAATTCGACGCCCAAGGCCGCCATCTGCGCACCCGACACGGGCTGACCGGCACGACGCTGCTGTCGTTCGGCTACGACGGCGACGGTCTGCTGAGCTCGATCACCGACGCCGATGGCCTCTCGACGACGGTCACGCGCAGCGGCGCGACGACCACGATCACGAGTCCGTTCGGCCAGGTGAGCACGCTCGCAATCGACGCCCAAGGCGATCTCGCCGCGCTGACCAACCCGGCCAGCGAGGCCCACGCCTTCACCTACGGCTTCGGCCTGCTCGAAACCGCGACCGATCCGCGCGGCGGCGTCAAGGCCTATCAGTACGACGCCCGCGGGCGGCTCGAAGTTGCCGAAGACGAAGGCGAGGGAAGCCAGACCTTCGGCCGCTTCAAGCGGCGCGGCAGCGACGACCACACCGTGCGCCGGACGACCGCCGAAGGCGTCGAGAGCCGCTATGTCCTGCGCAAGTGGTCGACCGGCGAGGAGCTGCGCACCCAGCGCCTGCCCAACGGTGAAACGATGGCAATGACGAGCAACCGCGCGACCGGTCGCATGAGCATCGTCACGCCCTCGGGTCTACAGATCACCCAAGACCGCGTTCCGGATCCGCGCTTCGGTATGCAGGCGGGCTATCCCAGCAGGCGCACGAGCCAACAGCCTTCAGGTCTGACGCGCGAGGAAACCGCCGCGTGGCAGGCGGTTTTCACCGACCCGAGCGATTCGCTGTCGCTCTCGAGCCTGCAAGGCACGACGACGATCAACGGACGGACGTCGACCCAAAGCTACGACGCATCGACGCGCCGCTGGTCGCTGGTCAGCGCGGCGGGGCGCACCACGGAGATCGCGATCGACGCCCGCGGCCGTACGAGCCGCATCGAGTCGCCGCAGACCGAGCCGCTGTCGATCCAATACGGCGCCACGGGCAAGATCGCGTCGGCGCATCTGGGCGACGATCCGCTGACCCAGCGTTCGATGACGTTCACCTACGACGCCCTCAACCGCGTGCGCACCCTCACCGCGCCCGCCGGTCGCGTGCTGACCTATGGCTACGACGCGGCCGACCGCGTGACGACGCTCACGCTGCCCGACGGTGCCGCCGTGGGCTTCGACTACGACGACCAAGGCAACCGGACAGCGCTAACCCCGCCCGGTCGGCCGGCCCACACGTTCGCGTACGCGCCGACCCGGAAATTGACGCACATCACGATGCCCGATGCCGGCAGCGGCACAGCCACGGAGATCCGCACCTACGACGACGACCAGCGCATCGCGTCGATCCAGCGGGCCGACGGACGCCTGATCACCTACGCCTACGACCCGATCGAACACCAGCTGGTGGGCATGACCAGCCCGCGCGGCGCGACCGTCTTGACCTACGACGAGCCGAGCGATGTCTTGGCGTCGATCACCGAGCCCGACGGCGAGGTGCTGACGTTCACCCACGACGGCACGCTGCTGACCAGCGTGACCTGGTCGGGCGTGGTCAACGGTTCGGTGGCCTGGACGTACAACAGCGACTACCGACCCGTGAGCACCACGGTCAACGGCGTCGATCCGATCGCCTACGCCTACGACGACGACAGCCGGCTGACCGCGGCCGGCGCCATGGCGATCGGCCGCGAGACCGATACCGGCCGGGTCTCGACCACCGCGCTCGGCCGCATCACGACCGCCCAGACCTACACCGTCTTCGACGAGCCCGACGTCTATTCGGTCTTCGACGACGGCACGCTGATCTACCGGGAAGACCTCGACTACAACGCGCGCGGCTGGGTCACGCGCATCACGCGTGAGCAGAGCGGCACGACGCGGGTGTGGGACTACGGCTACGACCTGCGCGGCCAGCTCGAGACCGTCCAGCTCGACAGCGCGCCCTTCGCGAGCTACGGCCACGACGCGAACCACAACCGCACGCAGTACACCGGATCGTTCGGCGCGATCACGCCGGTCGACGTCACCGTCGACGCGCGCGATCGGCTGCGCGTCTACGGCGACCGGAGCTACGACTACGCCGAGTCCGGCGAGCTCACGCGCCAGACGCAGAGCACCGCCTCGGTGACCTACGACTACGACGTCTTCGGCAGCCTGCGTCAGGCGGTCCTCGCCGACGGCACCGTGATCGGCTACGTCACCGACGGCGTCCACCGCCGCATCGGCAAGACCGTCAACGGCGCGCTGACCCAGGGCTTCCTCTACCAGGACGCGCTCAACCCGGTCGCCGAGCTCGACGGCGCGGGCGCGGTGGTCAGCCGCTTCGTCTACGGCGAGGCGACGAACGTGCCTGAATTCATGATCCGCGGCGGCGTGACCTACCGCATCGTCTCCGACCACCTGGGCAGCCCGCGCCTGGTCGTCGACGCAGCGACGGGCATCGTCGCGCAGGAGATGCGCTACGACGCCTTCGGTCGGATCCTGCTCGACACCAACCCGGGCTTCCAGCCGTTCGGCTTCGCCGGCGGCATCGACGACCGATCCACCGGCCTCATCCGCTTCGGCGCGCGCGACTACGATCCGATCGTCGGACGCTGGACGGCACCCGATCCGATCGGCTTCGCGTCGGAGAGCTGGAACCTCTACGCCTACGTCGACCAGAACCCGGTCAGCTTCATCGATCGCAGCGGGGAATCGAAGGGCGGCAAGCGCAACCTGGCGGGCAACGATCCGCTGACGCAGGGCCTGGATCCGAACCAGAGCCGCGACAAACTGCAGGGCGCGATCGACGACGTCAAAGACTGGCTCAAGTCGGGGGAAGCCAAGGAAAACGCGCCGCGCGCCAGGAATCTACGCGGGTGGCTCAAAGTCGCGCAGCGGGGCACACGCGTGCTCGGTGCCTTCGGCTCGCTGCTCAGCCTGGTCTTCGTCGACGAGCTCAACGCCGACGAGTATGACTTCGAGCCCCTCCACGGACCGCCCACGCCCTGCGATCAGTACCTGATGGAGGAGATTTGGGCGCTCCAGCCGCCCTACGGCCAGTAGTCTCGAGCCGGGCTGAACGCAAAACGGCCGTCCGCGGACCCCGCAGGATCCCCGGACGGCCGCTTCGCATGCGCTGAACCCTCGGCTCAGGGCACGGGCGGGCCGGCCAGCGCCTCCGCGGTTGCGGCCAGCGCGCCGACCGGGTCGTGCGTGTGCAGGATGCGCATGCTCGCCTTCGCGTCGGCCGGCAGATCCTCGGCCGCCAGCGCCGCCAGATCGGCGACGAAATGGCTGCCCTCGTAGCCCTCACCGACGGCCAGGCTGCGGTTGACCGGGATCACCGGCACGCAGTCGCCCGCCGGCCCGGGCGTGAAGCCGTCCGGGCAGTCGCGGCCGTTCGGGTAGAAGACCTCCGTCCAGCCGCCGCCGACCACGCCCGGATCGAAGACGCAGCCGTCGACCGGACCGGGCCGCGTGCCCTCGGGACAGATCACCCACCAGCCGTCGTCTGCCGCCGGCACGACGAAGCCGAGACGACCCATCTTCGGCCGGCAGCCGTCGTCGGGACCGCGCTCTTCGCCCGGG
>JBCCOR010000472.1:0-4357 GCA_039025295.1 Acidobacteriota bacterium | reverse complement strand
TGTCGAGCCCGGTGAAGAGCGACACGTGCGACGGCAGCGTCCACGGCGAGGGCGCCACCACGGTCTCGAACACCGCGCCGCGCGCCTGCGCCCACTGCGTCAGCCGCGGCGAGGTCTCGCGCGCGTAGCCGTAGAGCGACAGGCGGTCGGCGCGCAGGGTGTCGATCAGCACCAGGATGACGTTCGGCGGACGGTCGGCCTCGACGGCGCGATGGACGATCCGCGGATCGGCCCACACCGGAAAACCCTGGGTCAGGTCGAGCACGCTGCCATCGTCGACCGCGGTCTCGAGCGTCAGCTGCAGCCGCTGCCCGGCGTAGTCGGCGAGCGGCAGACTGTGCTCGATCCAGCGCGCGCCCGTGGCCTGCTCGACCACCGCCAGCGTCTCGTCGAGCAGCACCGTCTCAGGCACGGCGCCGTCGGACGCATCGGCGGCGGGCCCGACGCGGACGCGAAAGCGCACCGGCGGACCGGCGCGCTGCTGCAGGCCATAGGCCAGGCGCAGGGTGGGCGAGCCGTCGGCGGGCACGTCGAGGGTGCGCGTCTGCGCGATGCCGGGCGCGCCGAGCAGCGCGTCGCGCACGTCGCCGCCGAGGTCGATCTTGAACGGCTGCGCCGTGGCCGCGGCCAGGCGCGCGCCGTCGACCTGATCCGTCCAGCCCTCGATCGCGTGTAGTCGCATCGGGCGGTTGGCCGTCGACGGCAGATCGACGCGGATGCGGACGATCGTGCCCGACCATTCGGGATGGCGGAACAACGGCAGATCGTAGATCGGCACCAGCGCGTCGCCCGTTTCCGCCTGCTCGACCACCAGGCTGCGGCCCTTCGCGAAGTCCTCGCCCGCGCGCGCCCAGTAGATCCGCACGCGGGCGTCGCCGGCCTGACCCGTTCGGTGCACCCGGATGCGCTGCACGGCGGCCGCGTCGATCGCGCAGTCGCGGCTGAAGGACGGATTGCGCGACCCGGCGCGGAAGACGAGGCTGTCACCATCCAGCCTGAAGCCCTGATCGAGATGGCGGTGCGTCCACGGGGCGACGTCGTCTTCGGTGGCGAATGCCCAGCGGAAGATGCGCTCGCGGGCGCGGATCTCGATGTGCTGACCGAGCTCGACGGACGCGTCGGCGATCAGCGCGTGGGCGACGCGCCACGGCGACGCGTCGGCGCCGCCGCCGACCGCAGGGTCGCCGCCGGGGCCGCAGGCGGTGCACAGCATCGCCAGCATGATCAGCAGTCGCGCGCCGCGGGTCTGCGCGCGATGCGGAATCACGACGTCGCCTCGGGCGTGCGCCGCGCGCGCAGTCGATCGCGCGCCGCGCCGACGGCCCGCAGCGGCAGGCGCAGCAGCCAGCCGAGGGCGGCGAACGGCGCGAGTCCGATCGACCGCAGGCGCAGATACGCCATCCACGTGCCCCACATGCGCGAGGTTTGGATCGTGCCGAGCTCCGCGCGCAGGGCGTGGCGCTCCTGATCGTAGGCGGCGCGCTGGGCGTGCGCGATGTCGCGCGCGGCGCGGGCCGCGTCGAGATCGCCGGTCAGATGCGTGCGCTCGGCGTCGGCGTCGCGCAGCGCCTGCTGCAGATCGGCCAGCTGGGTGAGCACGTCGCCGTCGATCGCGGTGCGATCGGCGGCCGCGTCGGCGTCGGGCGCGCGCGTCGGCGCGGCCGCCCAGCGCACCAGCGGCGCCGCCGTCGCCGTGATGCTGAAGCGCTCGTGCGCCAGCCCCTGGCCGCGCACGGCGCGCGCGGCGCGCGCGGTCGGATCGTTCAGCGCCTCGGTCAAGACCCGCACCAGATCGTCTTCGTCGCCCGGCCGGTAGACCAGCGCCGCGTCGGCGGCGGCGAGCGTCGTCGCCAGCTCCGACAGATCGGCGCAGATCACCGGCAGGCCGTCGCGCAGCCAGCGCAGCACCCGGCCGCTCGAGCCCAGCTGGCGCTCGACCAGCGCCTTCTCGGTCACCAGCCCGACATCGGCCCGGCGGAAGAAGCGCGCCGCTTCGTCGGTCGGCAGGCGTCCCTTGAGGCGGAAGCGATCGCGGAAGCGCGACGCCGCCACGCGGGCGCGGAAGCGGCTGTAGGTGTCGTCGTCGTGGCCGGCGATGTGGCCGCCGGTCGAGAGGAACACCAGCTTCGGATGCGCGGCCATGACGCGCTCGAGCGCGGCGAAGAGAATGTCGGTGTCGCACCACGTGTTGTAGCCGCCGCTCCACAGCACGACCGTGTGCTCGGGATCGTCGAGCCAGGCGTCGCCGTAGGCGGGCTGGGCGTCGTCGGCCGCGCGCGCCGCCTCGGGCGCGTCGACGTCGGGCGCGGGCGCTGCCTCGGGCGCGTCGGTGTCGGGCACGGCGCACGGCACCGTGACGACCAGCGTCTCGCCGGCCGTGCCGGTGTTGAGCCGGCCGGCGAGGCCGAGCTGACCGTAGGCGGCCCAGCGCTGGCGATCCGACACCGTCGAGAACTGATCGCCGCGCTGCAGCTGCGGCAGCACCAGCCGCTGGTAGGCGAGCAAATGCGCGTCGCGGCCGTCGACGACGCCCTTGGCCTGGGCCTCGGCCATCGGATCGCCGAAGAGATCGATCCACAGCGGACGATCGCCGGCGACGGCGACGGCGCGCGCGCCGGGCACGGCGCTGACCGCGATCAGGGCGTCGGGCTCGAAGGCCGCGATCAGGCGCGGCAGCGCGTCGCTCGATTCGAAGACGTCGCGGGCCATGCTGTAGATCGGCGCGCCGCCGTGGACGCGCGCGTCCACGGCGTCGGCGTCGGCCGCGGCGTCGATCTCGGCGTCGGCCGGATCGGCCTCGGCGCCGGGAATGCGCGCGCAGGCGACGCAGACCGCCTGGCCGGCGTCGAGCAGCGCGCGCGCCAGCTGCCACGTGCGCGCGCCGGGGGCGTAGTTCATGCGCGCCGGCTCGAACGGCAGGGGCGACCAGCCGAGCACCAGGATGCGCACCGCGCCCGCCGGGCGCTGCTCGGTGGCCTGGGCGCGGGCGGCGTCGCGACAGGCGCGGGCGTCGCGCCAGCGCGCGTCGTGCGGATCATCGACGCGCGGCTGCGCGGCGTCGGCCGCCTCTGCGTCGGTCGCGTCCGGCGCGGCGTCGTCGACCGCCTCCGGCGCGCCGCTGGGATTCGCCAGATCGAAGGCGTCGTCGTCGGTCGGCGGCAGCGTGATCACGGGCACCGAACCCGGCGGCACCAGGAACCTTCGCCACGGCCGGCGCCGGCGCTGGCGCAGCCGGGCGGCGACGAGCCGCGGCAGCTTGGCGAGCATGCCGCGCATGGCGCGACGCTGCAGCGCCGACTCCGACCACGGCCGACGCACGATCTCCTGCCAAAGCGCCCGCCACAGGGTGCGCGTCAGCAGCGACGGCGGCCAGTGCACCATCGCCAGCAGCAGGCGGTTGCGCCAGAAGAAGAAGTACTTGCGCTCCGAGCCGACGGTGATCGTGGCCGAGATCTGGTGATAGACGATCGCCTCGGGCACGTGCAGCACCGCGTGGCCGCGGCTCCAGGTCTTGAAACAGAGGTCGATGTCTTCGAAGTAGTAGTCGTAGAGCTCGGTCCATCCGCCGACCGCGCGAAACACCGCCGCGTCCATCAGCAGCGCCGAACCGGTGACCGCCGCCACCGACCGCTGCGACGGCAGCGCGCCGTAGGTGTCGAGCGACAGGCCGATGCCTTCGTCCCAGCCCCAGGCGTCCTCGGTGATGTTCAGCCCGAGGCTGTTGAGATGGTCGGGCGCGCCGAGAATGCGCAGCTGCGGCCCCGCGATCGCGGCGTCGGGATGCGCGCGCAGCGCCCGCACCTGGCCGTCGAGCGCGTCGGGGGTCGAGGCGGTGTCGTTATTGATGAAGTAGTAGTAGTCGGCCTCGCCGAGATGGCGACGCGCCCACGCCACGCCGAGATTGTTGGCGTGGGCGAAGCCGATCGGCCGCCCGGTCTCGACCAGGTGCACGCGCGGCGACGCGGCGACGACGTCGGGCATCGGCTCCTGGCAGTCGTTGGAGACCACGACGATGTCGACGCGATCAGCGACGGCGCTGTGGCTGCCGAGCGCGCTGGTCAAGCAGCGCTCGAGCATGGCGCGGCCGCGATGATGAACGGTGATGACGTGGACTGTGGCCATGGATCGGGCTGGCATCGAGCGATGCGAATGATGGGCGGCGGAGCGATCGAGGGGGGCGCGCAGCGGCGCGCAGAAAGACCGCATGCGCCTGCGCAAGGTGCGGATGTCGGTGGATGCAGCGGCCTGGAAGCGTATCAGGCCGCGCCCGGAAACCGAATGGTATAGTCCGCCCCACCGTGGCCACCATCCTTGTCTGCGGGCTCTGCCCGCTCCCCTTCGAAAACGCCCGGAAAAG
>JBCCOR010000471.1:0-4361 GCA_039025295.1 Acidobacteriota bacterium | reverse complement strand
CTTCTAAATAGCGGTACGAGACGTTCTTGCCTTTGGACAACTCCTCCCTGCTTTCCAAATTATTGATCAGATTATCCAAAGACTCTTCGGTCGGCAGACCGTTATCACCCATTTCCAAGTTGGGAATGCCTTTTCTCCTCACCTTGCCGTTTGGATTGCCGTAGCGTCCGAATTCGTAGTACTGCGTAAAGCCGTTCTCGGGATTGACCGCAATCACTGCCGCGTGACCGAGGGGCGCTTTGTAGTCGCCGAATCCGGTGGGAACCGGGTAGAAGTCGTAGTGGATGAAGATCGCATCGCGGCCCGAAAAATCGATCAGGTTGATCGGATCATTGGCGGCATAGGCATAGAGGTTCAGCTGCCTGCCCCGGAACAGGGCGCGATCCGAGGCCGTCCAGCGGCCCAGCCGCGGATCGTAGTCGCGCGCGCCGAGCCGCACGAGGCCGACCTGCGCGTCGTAGAGACCGCCGGCGAAGCCGAAGGGCTGGAAGCCGGGGTTGGTGTCGAGCGTGACCCGACCGAACGCGTCGTAGCGCAGCTCTTGGGCGATCGCGCCGGTCGCCGCGTCGATGACCAGGCGCGGGCTGCTGGTGTGGTCGGTGATGATCCGGTAGGTGACGCCGGCTTTGATCACATAGTCCGGCACGTTGCTCCGGGTCGCGTAAACGAATCGGCTGACGACCGCGCCCGCGCCGTCGAGCTCGGCGATCGGGTTGCGCAGATCCTGATAGAGAAATCCCTGGGTCAGCGTGCCGTTGACCGTGCGGCCGATGCGGCGGTTGACGCCGTCGGTGACGTAGCCGATGACCGTGCCGTCGCCGAGATCGGCCGTGCGCAAATTGCCCAGCGCGTCGTAGTCGTAGAGGGCGGTGGTGCCGCCTTGGGTCTGCGTGGTCAGCTCGCCCGCGTCGGTGTAGGCGTAGGTGCGATCGCCGTAGCGCAGCAGGCGATCGCGCACGTCGACGGTCACTTCCGCGGCGGTGACGGTGCCGAAGGTGCCGTCGTATTCGATCCGGTTGCTGTTGGCGTCGTAGCCGTACGTGGCGAAGGGCACGCCGTCGCGCGTGACGCGTTCGAGACGCCCGCGCAGGTCGTAGACGTACTGCCACGTCGTGGTCGTGCCGTTTTGGGTGCGGGTGATGTCGGTGATCCGGCTGCGCTTGTCGTAGTCGAGATCCTCGCTGTAGACCACCGCGCCGTCGTAGCGGACCGTGTAGACGTCCGGCTCGCCGAACGCGGTGTAGGTGCGGCTGGTGGTCACGTCGCCGAGCGCGGTGGTCGATTCGCGCGGCGTGTCGGTATGGCGGACGACGGTCAGCGCGCCGGCCGAGATGACGAGATCGTCGTCGTCGTAGCCGATCGCGATCGGATCGATGCCGTTGACCGTGGTCGACGCGGGGCGGAAGTCGCTGTCGTACGTCCAGCCGATCGTGCCGCCGATCGTGCCCGACCAGGCCAGCTCCCGCAGCAGCGGGCCGTCGTAGGTCATGTCGAGCGTCTCGCCGTCCGGATCGACGATCATCGCGAGCTGATCGGTGGGCTCGTCGTAGCGATACGTGATCGCGCCGCGCGCCGTCGTCAGGCTGACGACCTGCTGTTCGACCGGGTCGTAGTCGAAGGTCAGGATCTCGCCGTCGGGGCGCGTGATCTGCCGCAGGCGCCGATCGCGATCGTAGTGGCGCGTCTCGATCGACACGCCGGTGCCGGCATCCGGCAGCGTGTGGCGCTCGAGCAGGTTGGTCGGGGTGTAGCCGAACGTGTGCCCGGGACGGCCGGGCGGCGTGATCGAGGTCAGGTTGCCGTTGGTGTCGTAGCCGAACGTGACCTGCTGCAGATCGGGCAGGATCGTGCCCGTCATCCGATTGGCGTCGTCGTAGCTGAACGTGGTCGTCAGTCCGACCGAATCGGTCATGCTCTCGAGGCGATTCAGCGGGTCGTAGGTGAAGTCGGTGACCCGCTGGGTCAGCGCGTCGTCGCCCTGCGTCATGCGCTCCGTGAAGCCCGCCGCGTTGTAGCGGATCGACAGCGGCTCGACCGCGGCCGTGATGAGCCGCGTCGCGCGTCCCTGGGTGTCGATCTCGTGGATGACCGGGCGGCCCTGCGCGCTGGTCGACGTCCAGCGGCGGCTGGCCGCGTCGTAGACCCGCGAAGAGCTGCGACCGTTCACCGTCGACGTCGTGTGCAACGAGACCAGGCTGGTGACGTCCGCCGGATTGCTCAGGACGGCCTCCTGCGTTTCCTGCCGCTCGCGCGTCAAGCCCGACGGCAGGCGCGTGGTCGATGCGCCGGCGAAGCCGGCCTGCATGCCGAAGCGCGGATCCGGTGCGCGCGTTGTGGTCCGCTGAAGGTCCGACGGAAAGACGGTCGTCGTGGCGCCGGTGGCGCGGTTGCTGGTGGTTTCGATGATCTCGCGGTTGGGCAGGCGCTGCCTGCGCAGCTCCTCGCCGGTCGACCATTTGCGCAGCGTGTAGCGACGCTCGACGCCTTCGCGGGTGCGCCGCCGCACGGTGTGGTCGTCGTCGCCGCGCCGGCGCTTGAAGCGATCGAACCGCTGGCGCCCGTCGCCCTCGTCGTCGGCCTGCTCGAGGCGTCCGCGTTCGTCGTAGAGATATTCCTTGGCGCCGCTGCGCGGATCGGTGGCGGTTTCCATCAGCCCGAAGCCGTAGGTGAACGTGTGCGCCTCGCTGGCCGGGTTGGTGAACGTGGCGAGATCGCCCTGCGCGTCGATCCCGAGCGTGCTGACCTGGCCGAACGGACTGGTGATCGTGGTCGTCGTGTCGCCGCGGAGGACGGTCGTCGTCTGGCCGTCGCCGTCGGTGATCGAGGTCAGCAGACCGTCGTCGTAGCCGAACGACAGCAGCGTGGCGCCGGTCAGGGCGTGCGTCGTACGCTGATGGCGGCCCAGCTCGTCGAATTCGTAGATCAGGCTGCCGTCGGCTTCGGTGATCTGGTAGCCGTCGTCGTCGTAGTCGCCCATCGGGCCTTCGAGCGCGAAGATGCGGTCCTGGAAGGCGTCGGCGAGCAGCACGACGCCGCTGGGCGCGATGGCGAGGCCGCGCGGTCCGCGCAGATCGGCGGCGCGCGCGGGCGATCCGGGCGCGGTGTCGCCGAACATGCCGGTGCCGGCGGCGGTGCGCAGGCGGCCGTCGACGTCGATAGTGCGCACGCGGCGCGCGCCTTCTTCGATGAAGTAGACGCGTCCGTCGGCGGTCGCGACAATCGCGCCGGGCTCCGAGATCGGGCTGGTGGCGGCGTCGGCGCCGTCGGGCGACACGTCGTTGACGCCCGTGCCGGCGATCACCGTGAGGATGCCGGCGCGGTCGTAGCGGACGATGCGGTTGTTCTCGGCGATGTAGAGCGTGCCGTCAGACGTGGCGTGCAGCGACTGCGGCATGAAGAACGAGCCTTCACCATTGTCGATGCTGTAGATGCGTCCGCCGATGACGTAGCGCACGAGGTCGACGTCGCGGTCGCTGATGTAGAACGCACCGTCGGGCATGACGGCGATGTCGATCGGCTCGGCGAAGAAAGCATCGGCGGCCGGACCACCGTCGCCGAAGCCCTCGCCAGCGTCGCGCTCGCCCTTGCCGCCGACGCCGCCGTCGGGGACCTCGCACGCGCCGGCGACGCGGCGCAGGACGCCGAACTCGACCCGCAGCGCGCAGCGCTGGGCGGTGTCGACGATGTAGAGACGACCGAAGCGGTCGACGTCGATGCCGCTGATGTCGGCGAAGCTGGCGTCGAGCACGGGCAGATCCTCGGCGCAGGGCTCGCCGCCGCCGGGGCCGCCGCCGCCCTTGCCCTCGTCGCCGGTGTTTTCCGACTTGCCGCCGCTGAAGAGATCGCAGCGCTCGCCGCTGCCGGCAACGGTGGTGACGACGCCGTCGGGCGCGATGCGCCGCACGACGTAGTTGTTGCGGTCGGCGACATAGACGCTGCCGTCGGGTCCGACGGCGAGATCGCCCGGCGCATCGAAGCGCGCGGCCTTGGCGTTGCCGCCGTCGCCGTCGTAGCCCGAGATGCCGAGGCCGGCGAAGAGGTTGAGCACCGGGCCGAGCGCCCAGGAGACGCGCTGGGTGCCGTCGCCGCGGTAGAGCGTGCGTCGGGCGGGATCGTAGACGTGATGGACGTCGACGTTCCAGCCGCCGAAGCCGAAGCCCTTGGCGTCGAGGCCGCCGACGGTGGGGCGGACGATCGTGTCGAGCCGGCTGACGGTCTCGCGCCAGAGCGTGATGCCGCGGCTGGTGCCGCGCACGACGCGGGTCGGGAAGCTGCCGCCGGGCTGCTGCGCCCAGGCCTGGTTGAAGGCGCTGCGCGTGCGCCGCAGGACGGCCTCGTATTCGTAGCCGCGCCGGACGCTG
>JBCCOR010000470.1:0-4369 GCA_039025295.1 Acidobacteriota bacterium | reverse complement strand
CGGCGCTGGAAGCCGCCACCGGCGACGCGCGGGTTGGGATCGCGGTGAATCGCCACCAGCGACGTCATGCCGGCGGCGATCACCGCGTCGGAACACGGCGGCGTGCGGCCGTGATGGCAGCAGGGCTCGAGCGTCACCAGCATCGTGGCGCCGCGCGCGCGGTCGCCGGCGGCGCGCAGCGCGTGAATCTCGGCGTGGGGCTCGCCCGGTCGCCGATGATGGCCTTCGCCGACGATCGTGCCGTCGGCTGCGACGATGATCGCGCCGACCATCGGGTTGGGGGACACCGTCGCGCGGGCGCGGGCCGCGCGCTGCAGCACGCGGCGCAGCAGTCGACGCTGGGCGTCGGGCGTCAGCGGCAGGGTCTCGGTCATGGCTGGTCCTTCATCCCACTCAGCGGAAGAGCGCAGAGGCGAAGTCGCGGGCGTTGAAGGCAATCAGATCGTCCATGCCCTCGCCGACGCCGAGGTACATCATCGGCAGGCGCAGATCACGCGCCACCGCCACCGCCATGCCGCCCTTGGCCGTGCCGTCGAGCTTGGTCAGGATCACGCCGTCGACGTCGACCGTCTTGGTGAACTCGCGCGCCTGAACGATCGCGTTCTGCCCGCTGGTGGCATCGAGCACGAGCACCGTGCGCTGCGCCCAGTCGGGCGCCTCGCGTTCGATCACGCGGCCGATCTTGTTCAGCTCCTTCATCAGGTGCTCCTTGTTGTGCAGGCGGCCGGCGGTGTCGACGATGATCTGGTCGACCTTGCGCGCGCGCGCCGCCTGCAGCGCGTCGTAGACCACCGCCGCCGGATCACCACCGGTCTGCTGACGGACGACGTCGACGCCGACGCGCTCGCCCCACAGCGACAGCTGCTCGATCGCCGCCGCGCGGAAGGTGTCGCCCGCCGCCAGCAGCACTTTCTCGCCGTCGCGGCGGGTGGCGAGCTTGGCGAGCTTGGCGATCGAGGTCGTCTTGCCGGCGCCGTTGACGCCGACGATCAGCGTCACCAGCGGCTTCGTGCCGCGCGGCGGCGGCTGCGGCGCGTCGAGCAGCAGCACGGAGATCTCGTCGGCGAGGATGTCGCGCATCGCCAGCAGGTCCTTGGCCTGGCCGGGCTTGATGCGCGCGCGCACGGTCTCGACCAGCTCCATCGCGGTCTCGACGCCGATGTCGGCGCCGATCAGCGACTCCTCGAGAAATTCCGCGGTCTCGTCGTCGATCACGGCGCGGTCTTCCATCGCCGCTTCGATCCGATCGATGACCTCGGTGTGGGTCATGAACAAGCCGCGCTTCAGCTTGCCCCACAGGCTCTTCTTTTCTTCTTCCTCGGGAAAGCGCGCCTCGGGCGCAAGCTCGAGACGGTCGTCCGTGTCGTCGGGCGACGCGGCGTCGTTCGGGGCGGCAGACATGGCGGGAAACGCTCCAGGGTTGGGGGAGGCGCCCGAGGCGCCCGACGGCTAGCTGTCCCCGAAGGTCTCGCGCGCGACGTCGCGACGCGCGATCTCGAGGGTGCGCCGCGCGAGCGCGGTCGAGGCAGGGCGACGCTGCACCAGGACGAGGTAGTAGCCGTCCGGCAGCGGCGTGATGAACAGATGCAGATGCTCTTTCTCGACGTGGATCAGCTGCGGTGCACCGGTCGCGGCCATGTCGTCGAGCTCGTTGAACTGGCGCAGGTAGATGCCGGCGTAGGCACCGAGCACCTTCATGTCGTAGGCCGTGAAGTCGACGCACTCGAGATGGACCATCTCGCCGCTGTCGTCGAGGAAGATGACCGCGACCGCGTCGCGGTTGACGCGCAGGAGCTGTTCCAGGATGGGTCGAAACGGCATGATCAGATTCTCGTGGGCGATGAAGGGCGCGCGGCGAGGCGCTCAGGCCAAGGCGTCGGCGAGGGCGTCCTGCGAGGCGGCGCCGGGGCCGTCGCCGCGCGGCAGCGGATCGGTGATGTGCGTGCGCAGATTGGCGCTGCGAATCTCGGCCTGCTCACGCGCGCGCTCGATGTGGCCCGCGTCGTAGGCGAGCAGAAACGCGGTGACGATTCTCGCGTCGAACTTGGTGCCGGTCAACTTCTTGATCGTCTCGAGCGTGAACTCGGCCGTGCGCGCCTCCTGATACGGCCGGGTCGTGGTCATCGCGTCGAAGGTGTCGGCGACGCCGATCACGCGCGCGGTCAGCGGAATGGTCTCGCCCTTCAGACCGTCGGGATAGCCGGTGCCGTTCCACGCCTCGTGGTGCGAGCGGATGCCCGGGATCATCTCGCGCAGCTGCTCGATCGGCATGCAGATCTCGGCGCCGATCACGGTGTGCAGCTTCATCTGGGCGAATTCTTCGTCGGTCAGCCGCCCTTTCTTGAGCAAGATGCGGTCTTCGACGCCGATCTTGCCGACGTCGTGCAGCACCGCCGACACCCAGATGCGGTCCTGCATCTCCTCGCTCAGGCCCATGTAGCGCGCGATCGCGCGGCTGTAGGCCGCCACTCGCTCGGAGTGGCCGCGGGTGTAGGGATCTTTGGCGTCGATCGCCGCGGCGAACGCGCGGATCGAGCTGATGAACAGCTCGCGATTGATCTCGGCAGCCTTGCGCAGACGAGCGATGTAATTCTCGACATAGTTGCCCATCTGGTTGAAGTCGTCGGCCAAATCGCCGAGCTCGAAGGCCAGGCCCTTGGTGTCGACCCGGCGGTCGAAATGACCCGAGGCGATCTCGTGGCTGGTCTCGGTCAGGCGCTGCAGCGGACGGCTCAGCGAGCGCGCCACCCACAGCGCCAGCACCAGCGCGACCGCGACCAGCGCAACCGACGACTGCAGGGTCGAGACCACCATCCGGCGCACCTCGCGGTAGGCGGCGCGCACCGGCTTGTGCGCGATCACCCCCCAGCCGGTCTCGGCGACCGGCACCAGCCGGGCGAGCGTCGGCACCACGCGATCGCCCACCGCCAGGTCGTATTCGCGCGTGATGCTGCTCAGCCCGCGGCCGAGGCCGAGCACCAGATCGGTGTCCATCAGCGCCGCCTCGATCTCCGGCCGATCGCCCTGCGACCACAGCAGGCCGCCGTCGGCGCCGACCAGGAACAGCTCCTCGGTGTCGTCTTCCAAGCCGGCGAGATCGGTGCGAATCACGGGCAGGTTGAGCGCGACGTCGACCACACCCTGCATCACCAGGCCGCTCTCGGGCGCGTCGGACGCCGGATCGTCCACCGGCACGGTGATCACCACGCCCGGTTCGCTGGCGGTAAACACCACGAAGCGGTATACGCCCACCCGCTCTTCGCGCACCTGCGCAAAGGCGTCGAGCATTGCCTGCTGCACCTGCGGATGCAGCTCGCGGCTGCCGAAGCGCGGGCCGCTGCCCTGCCGATCGACGACGCTCAGCGCGACGATCTTCGGGTTGTAGTCGAGGAAGCGGCGCAGGTAGTCGACCACCCACGGCTCGCGCAGGCGGGCCTGCAGATCGGCATCCGACGGCTGGGCGAGCAGGCCGGTGCCGAGCTGGCGAAGCTGCTCGCGCCGACGCGCCAGATCGTCGCTCAGGTCGTCGGCCAGCGCCTGCGCCACGCTGGTCAGCAGCACGGTCTCCTGCGTCTTGAGAATGTCGCGGTTGACCGCGATCAGCCGCAGGCTGCTGATGATCAGCGGAACGATGCCCGACAGGAAGAAGAGCAGAAAGAGGATGTGCCGCAGGCGCGCACGCCGCAGCCACGACCGCGGATCGGCGGCGGCACGGCGCGGCGCGGCGGAACGCAGCTGTCGATTGGTGGCGGGCAGCATCATCGGATGGTTCAGTCTAGCAGGCGCGCTGAACGAACTGGATCGATCCGCAGATTCAAACAATCGGTGGACCGACACCAAACACAGTGTGAACAAGCGAAAAATGTGACAGATTATTGAGACCAACATGACGTCTCAACCCTCTGTGCGGCCGCACGCGACCTGATGTCTTCACCTTCTTCGGTGACCCATGCACGACGCTTTCCCCGCCAACGATCCGGCTTTCTTGGAACGCATTCTCGATCGCCTGCCCGATCCGGTCTTCGTCAAAGACAAGCACCATCGCTACATCTTGATCAACCGCGCGTTCTGCGCGTTCGTCGGGCACGATCGCCAAACGCTGCTCGGCCTCTCGGACTACGACTACAGCTGCACCTATGCGATCCTGGAGAGCCCCATGGGCGTCGAGAACTATGTGGCGACGCTGAAGCTTACGCCGATCACCGAAACCGATCAGACCTTCGCCGAATGGACCGCCAGCTTCGACTGCGCGCCGGAACGGGAGGAGGCGCTGGTGCGGCAGATCGGTCAGGACGTGTTCGCCGCGGGCTTCCGGTCGCTCGACGCGATGGTGGCGCGGGCGGCATGATTCGGGTCGAGGAAAGCGCGG
>JBCCOR010000469.1:0-4372 GCA_039025295.1 Acidobacteriota bacterium | reverse complement strand
GCGCTGACCACTGCCAGCGAGATCGGCCGCGCCGACGCGCGCCGGCGCGCGCTGGGCCGCGGGTCGGTGTGCGCGCTGATCGACCATCCGCTGACCGCGCGCGGCAGCACGCTCTTCGGGCTGTGGGAGCAGCAGATCTTCGGCGCGGGTGCGTACCACGGCCACTACGTCGACGCCGCGAGCGGCGCGCCGCGCAGCAGCGCCGCGCCGCTCGACGCCGGCGACAAGCGCTACGCCGTCGGCCTGCTGCTCGAAGACCGCTTCGTCGGCCGCGCGCGCGTCGACTTCGCCGCGCTCTGCGATCGTGACGCGCCCCGGCGCAGCCGCTGACGACCGCGATCGCCGATCCGCGCACGCAAAAACGCCCGCGATCCTGTGAGGAGCGCGAGCGTTTCGCACGATGCGTGATCCGATCAGCGTGATCCGATCAGCGTGATCCGATCAGCGCGAGTAGAACTCGATCACCTTGGCAACGTCGCAGATCACCGGCACCTCGTCGCGCAGCGGTACGCGCTCGACGCGGGCGGTCATGTTGTCCTTGTCGACCGTCAGGTAGTCGGGCGACGACACCGCACCCTGGAGGGCGTCCCGGAACATGCGCATCTTCTTGCTGCGCTCGCGGATGGTGATGACGTCATTCGGACGCAGCGCGGCCGACGGGATGTCCATCTTGCGGCCGTTGACCTGGATGTGGCCGTGGCCCACGACCTGGCGCGCAGCGTAGATCGTCCGCGCCAGGCCGGCGCGCAGCACGAGCGCGTCGAGCCGGGTCTCGAGCAGCGCCACGAGGTTGTCGGCGGTGTTGCCCTTGGCCTGCATTGCGCGCTTGAAGTAGGTCTTCATCTGACGCTCGTGCACGTTGTACTGGGCGCGCAGACGCTGCTTCTCGATCAGCTGCTCTTTGTAGCCGCGCGTGCGGCGGCGGCGCTGCGAGTTGACGCCGTGCTGACCCGGCGGATACGGGCGCATTTCCATAATGCGCGCGGCCTTGGGCGTGATGGCGATGCCCAGGGCGCGGGAGAGTCGAACTTTGGGTCCGTTGTATTTCATGATCCAAGCATCCTGAATGATGCGTTCGCGGCGCGCGACGGCGCGGAGAACGCGGCAAATCGGTCGTGACAAACGTGGATGGGCGGCAGGACCGTGGACGGGAGAGAGTCTTCGCTTGGAGGGTCTGCTCGGGCCAACGAGCAGCGCGAAGCCGTACGGACGCCGGGCTGCAGATTGTGCAGGACCGCGCGCGCCTTTGTCAATGAAGCGTGGTGTCAATGGAGCGCGGGGCGCGCCGCCGTCTACTCTTCTTCGTCGCTGGCCGTCTCCACCGGCGTCAGCCCGAGGCCGCTCTCGGCGTCGAAGTCGTCGAGATAGGCCAGTGGCCCGTTGGCGTCGACCAGCCACAGCCCGATCACGGCGCCGCCGCTGCTGTGGCGGCTTACCGCGCGCAGGGCGCGCGCGCCGCCGCCGCGCAGCCGCAGCACGCTCGCCAGATCGCCGCCGCCCAGGCGACGCAGGCTCGGCGGCTCGCCGCTGGTCACCTCGTCGACCCGCACCACCACGCCGCTCGCGAGGTCGATCACGAGCACGCTGCGGGTGGTGCTGTCGCCGTTGTCGAGCGCGACCGGCACGAAGCGCAGCGGCGCCGACGCGGACGCCGAGGCGCTGCGCGGCACGAGGCCGAAGAGATTGAGGTCGGTGCGACGCGCGGTGTAGCCGCCCTCGGCGGTGACGTTGATCGCATAGAGATCGCCGTTGCCGTTGTCGACGACCAGATGCCCCACGGTCTCGCGATCGATCAGCAGATCCACGCTGCTCACCCGCCCAGAGAGCGCCGGCAGACCGTCGAATGCGGTCACGGACAGGCGTTCGGTGCCCGCCTCGATCGCTTCGAGATAGCGACCGCGGCCGGTGGTCGCGTGGTAGAGCAGCGCGCCGACGGTGCGGCCGCGGCGATCGCGGCGGGTGAAGAGCGCGTAGTTGCCATCGGTGGTGGCGAGGGCGCCGAACGGCCGCCCGATCGCCGGCACCACCAGACCGAATCCATCGTCGCTGTCGCCCATATCTTCCACGAAGGCGACGTAGCCGGTGCTGGTCTCGACCAGATAGGCGCTGCGGGCGCGGCGCGCATCGCGGTAGATCGGTCCGGACAGGATCTCGCCGTCGACGGCCGGCTGGCTCGGGCGGCCGATCAGCTCGAAGAGATTCGCGGTCGGCTCGGGACGCACCGTGGTCGGGCTGCGGCGCAGGCGATCGTACATCGCGCCCCGGCCGTCTTCGGAGGCGAAAACGTACAGCGCCTCGGTGGCGCCCTCGTGATGCACGAACACCACCGGTGCGGCGATCGGCGCGGTCTGGGTCTGCGCTGCCGCACCGTGCGCGAGCACGACCAGCAGGAGCGCCGCCAGGAAGCACGATGCGTGCCCCAGCGACGCAAAGAAAAACGACGCCGGCGCGCACGGCGCGGGCAGGCGGTCGACATGATTCATCCGCGGCCTTCGGAGGATCGAAGGCTTTCTTAGAGGCTGATTCGATTGCTGCATGATGTCCACAAGTATATCGCCGCCCAGGATGACCGGCACCATAACGCCGATGGCCCATCGCGCCCCGCCGCCGCAGGGCGCGATCCGATCACCCCGCAACGCGATCGCCCATACGATCGGTCGGTTGTCTATACTGAGGAAGTGATGCGCTACGTTCACCGCGTTTTCACCGTTGCCTTGCTGCTGGCCGCGCTGTTCGCGGCCGGCCTTATCCTGCACGCCCCGCGCGCGCTGGCGCAGGACGCCGACGCCGCGACCGCCGATGCCGCGACGGCGGACACCCCGGCCGTCGACGACGCCGTGCCCGACGCCGTGCCCGACGCCACGCTGGCGCGCACGCGCGGTCCGGTCGTGCATCTCACGCTCGACGCTGTCATCCATCCGATCGCCGCCGAATACATCCGCGAGGGCATCGAGTCCGCCGACGCGCAAGGCGCGTCGCTGGTCGTGCTCGAGCTCGACACGCCGGGCGGCCTGCTGACCTCGACCCGCGACATCGTGCAGACGATTCTCGGCGCGCGCACGCCGGTGGCGGTCCACGTCGGCCCGCGCGGCGCGCAGGCGGCGTCGGCCGGCTTCTTCCTGCTCCTGGCCGGCGATTTCGCCAGCATGGCGCCCGGCACCAACACCGGCGCCGCCCATCCGGTCGCCGGCGGCGGCAACGACATCGACGGCGACCTCGGCGAGAAGGTCGAGCAGGACACCGCCGCGCTGATCCGCTCGCTCGCCGAGCGTGGCGGACGCGACATCGCGCTCGCCGAATCGGCGGTGCTCGAGAGCAAGTCGTTCACCGCCGACGAAGCCCTCGACGCCGGCCTGATCGACGTCCTCGCCGACGACGTGCCGAGCCTTTTGTCGGCCCTCGACGGCCGCACGGTCGACAAAAACGGCCAGACGCTGGTGCTCGCCACCGCCATGGCGCCGATCGACGCGCGCCCGATGAGCCGCATCCAGGAGCTGCTCTCGGCCATCGCCCATCCGAACATCGCCGCTCTCCTGATGGCACTCGGCATGCTCGGCCTCTACGTCGAGCTGTCGAATCCGGGCACGCTCGTGCCCGGCGTGGTCGGCGCGATCTGCCTGGTGCTGGCCTTCTTCGCCGCGTCGGTGCTGCCGATGAACCACGCGGGCATCGCGCTGATCGTGCTCGGCATCGCGATGTTCGTCGCGGAAATCTACGTGCCCACCTTCGGCATCCTGACCGCCGGCGGCGCGGTGTCGCTGATCCTCGGCGGCCTGATGCTGTGGCGGGACGCGCCCGAGGCGCTGCGCCTCGATCCGTGGCTGCTGATCGGCCTGGTGGCCAGCATGGTCGCGGTGATGACCCTGCTGCTCGGCGAGTCGATGCGCATGCGACGCGCGCCGGTGGTCACCGGCGCCGAGGGCATGCCCGGCATGCGCGGCGTCGCGCGCACCGCGCTGACGACCGACGGCGGCCGCGTGTTCCTCCACGGCGAGCTGTGGCGCGCCGTCGCCGATCGCCCGGTGGCCGCCGGCGACGCGATCGAGGTCACCGAAGTCGACGGCCTGACGCTGCGCGTGCGCGCGGTCGACGCCGATCCGTCGTCGACCTGAATTTTTCTTCGCCCGAACGCTCTCCATCGACCGAGGTCCTTCCATGAGCCCGACGATCGTTTTCTTCTCGCTGCCCATCTTTCTCTTCACCATCGTCGTTCTGAGCAAGTGGGTCAACATCCTCCGCGAGTACGAGCGCGGCGTCACCTTCTGGCTCGGCAAACTGACGCCCAACATCAAGGGCCCGGGCCTGGTGCTGGTCAAGTGGCCGTTCGAGACCATGGAGCGCATCTCGCTGCGCACGGTCGTGCTCGATCCGG
>JBCCOR010000468.1:0-4375 GCA_039025295.1 Acidobacteriota bacterium | reverse complement strand
GCTTCATGGTGATGCTCGGCCTGTTCCAGGCGCTCCTCGCGCGCTGGAGCGGCCAGCGCGACGTGGTGGTCGGCACGCCGCTGGCCGGGCGCAGCGACCCGCAGATGGAGCCGCTGGTCGGCTTTTTCGTCAACATGCTGCCGATTCGCGTCACCTTCGACGGTGATCCCGACGCGCTGACGGCGATCGCGCGCGCGCGGGCCGCGTCGCTCGACGCGTTCGCCGATCAGGATCTGCCCTTCGACAAGCTGGTCGAAGCGCTGGCGCCGGTGCGCCAGGCCGGCCGCACGCCGATCTTCCAGATCGGCTTCGCGCTCCAGGACGGCCTGCGCGACATCGCCGCGTCGTCGTCGGGCGTCGGCCGGCCACTGCCGGAGCTGGCGACGCGCCCGGTCGAGCTCAGCCTCGACGCGGCCAAGTTCGACCTGATGCTGCACATCGGCCAGGTCGACGGCGCGCTGCGCGGACGCGCCGAGTACGCCACCGATCTTTTCGACGGCACCACGGTCCATCGCCTGGTGCGCCAGCTGGTCACGCTGCTCAGCGGCGCGATCGCCGAGCCGACGCGTTCGCTGCGCACGCTGCCGCTGCTCGACGCGGCGGCGCGCCATCAGCAGCAGATCGCCTGGAACGACAACCCGCGCCTGTCGGCGCCGTGGACGCCGGCCGGTGTGCCGGGCCTGATCAGCCGCTGGAGCGAGCTGGGGGCGTCCAGACCGGCGGTGATCAGCGGCGGTGAGACCCTGCGCTATGGCGCGCTGATCGAACGCGCCAGCCAGCTGGCCCATCATCTGCGCGCGCTCGATCTCGGCTGTGAAGACCGCGTCGCGGTGCTGCTGCCGCGCACGTCGTCGCTGATCGTTGCGCAGCTGGCGGTGCTCTTCACCGGCGCCGCCTACGTACCGCTCGATGCGGCGCACACGCCCCATCGCCTGGCTTTCACCATCCGCGACAGCCGCGCCAAGCTGGTGCTCACGCTCGGGCCGATGGCCGACGATCTGCTCGGCACGCTGCGCGGCTGGCACGGCACCGACGACGATCCGCGACCCGCGCTGCCGGCGCCGCAGGTGATCGCGCTCGACCGCGACGCCGCGCTGTGGGCCGAGCGGCCGCCGACGCCGCCCGCGGTGCCGCCGCCGCGTCCGCAGCAGCTGGCCTACGTGATCTACACGTCCGGCTCGACCGGACGACCGAAGGGCGTCGGCGTCGCGCACGCGTCGCTGTGGGATCTGATCGTCTGGAACATCGCCGCGCGCGATCTCGACGAGAGCGACCGCGGCGCGCTGATCGCCGGCCTCGCGTTCGACGCCACGGTGTGGGAGATCTGGCCGCTGCTCGCTGCCGGCGGCGCGCTGCTGCTGCCCGACGAGGAGATCCGCGCCGACGCACGCAAGCTGCGCGACTGGCTGCTGCATGAGGAGGCGACCGTCACCTTCGTGCCGACGCCGCTGGCCGAGCAGCTGCTGACCCTCGCCTGGCCGAGCGACGCGCCGCTGCGCGCGCTCTTGACCGGCGGCGATCGACTGCGCCATCGACCGCCGGCGCGGGGCGTGCCGCCGCTGTGGAACTACTACGGTCCGACCGAGGCGACGGTGGTGGCGACCGGCGGCCGCGTGCGGCCGGCGTCGGCGCCGGGCGTCGACGGCCGCGATCGGGCGCCGTCGATCGGCCGACCGCGCACGTCGATGCGGGTGTACGTGCTCGATCCGGCGCTGCGGCCGCTGCCGCTGGGCGTGCCGGGCGAGCTCTGCCTGGGCGGCGAGGTGCCGCTGGCGCGCGGCTATCTCGATCGTCCGTCGCTGACCGCGGCGGCGTTCGTGCCCGATCCGCACGGCGGCGGCCGCGGCCAGCGGCTCTACCGCACCGGCGACCGCGTCCGCTGGCGCGCCGACGGGCGCCTGCACTTCGAGGGCCGACTCGATCATCAGGTCAAGCTGCGCGGCTTCCGCATCGAGCTCGGTGAGATCGAGATGACGCTGGTGGAGCAGCCGTCGGTCGAGATGGCGGTCGCGCTGCTGCGCGAGGACGTCCCCGGCGATCCGCGCCTGGTGGCCTACGTCGTGCCGTCGTCGGCGCTGTCGATCTTCGCGGCCGATCTGCCGTCGCAGCTGGCGACCGCGCTGGCGCGCGTTCTGCCGCCCTACATGGTGCCGTCGACCTTCATGGTGCTCGAGGATCTGCCGCTCAGCGCCAGCGGCAAGATCGACCGCCGGGCGCTGCCGGCGCCGTCGCTGCCGGGCGCCGGTGCGAGCTACGAGCCGCCGCGCACGCCGCTCGAGGCGCAGCTGGTCGAGGCTTGGTCGGAGGCGCTGGGGCGCGAGCGGGTCAGCATCCACGACGATTTCTTCGTGCTCGGCGGCCATTCGCTGCTCGCCACGCGGCTGATCACCCATCTGCGCCTCGCCTTCGGACGCGAGGATCTGCCGCTGCGGCTGCTCTTCGAGGCGCGCACGCCGGCCGCGTTTGCCGCCCAGCTCGAAGCCGCCGATCCGTCGACGCTGGCGGCGGCGGCGCCGCCGATCGTGCCGCGCGCGCGCGACGACGGCGAGCGGCTGCTGCCGCTGACCTTCGCCCAGGAACGGGCCTGGTTCCACGGCCAGCTGCAGCCCGACAGCCCGGCATACAACATCCCGCTGGCGCTGGCGCTCGACGGGCCGCTCGACGTCGACGCGCTGCGCCGCGCGCTCGCCGCCGTGATCGCGCGACACGAGGTGCTGCGCACGACCTTCGCGGTCGACGACGCGCTGCCGGCACACGCCGTGCCGCCGCCGCCCGCGCCCGGCGGCGAGGTGGTGCTCGATCTGGACGACGAGATCGATCTCGACGCCGAGATGGCGCTCGATCTCGACGCACCGCTCGAGGTCGAGCTCGATCTCGCCGGGGACGACGCTCTCGACGCCGCCGCCGACAGCGCGTCCGACGATGATCTGGGCTTCGACGACAGCCAGACCGGCATCGTCTTCGAGGTCGAGTTCGACGACGACGAGTTCGCCGACGCCGCCACCGCCGACGACGCCGCACCGGCCGCTGACGACGTGCCGGCCGCGCGCGCGTTCGCCGACGATCCGACCCGCTTCGGCGCGCCGCACCAGGTGATCGGGCCGCCGCCCGCGCCGGCCGACGCGCTGGCGCTGATCGATCTGACCGCGCTGGTGCGCACCTACGCCGAGGATGCGCAGTTCCAGCTGCGCCAGCGCGACGCCGAGCGCGCCTTCGATCTCGCTCGCGGTCCGCTGCTGCGCAGCCGCCTGCTGCGCCTCGAGCCTCAGCGCCACGTGCTGCTGCTGAACCAGCATCACGCGGTGTCCGACGGCTGGTCGATCGGCGTTCTGCTGCGCGAGCTGAGCGCGCACTACGAAGCTTTCCGCGGCGGCCGCCGACCGTCGACGCCGGTGCTGCCGCCGCTGCCGGTGCAGGTGGCCGACGTCGCCCTGTGGGAGCGCGGCTGGCTGGTCGGCGCGGCGCGCGAGACCTTGCTCGATCACTGGCGCGCGGCGCTGGCCGGCGTGCCACCTCTGGCGCTGCCCACCGACCGGCCGCGACCGCCGCGGATGCGCGACGAACGCATCGGCGGCGTGCTGCGCTTCCGCCTGCCGGTGTCGACCGCGCGCGGCCTGCACGCGCTCAGCCAGCGCTACGGCACGACCCTGTTCATGACCCTGATGGCGGGCTATCAGGCGCTGCTCGGACGCCTCGCCGGGCAGGCCGACTTCGCCGTCGGCACGCCGGTCGCCGGCCGCGATCACGCCGAGCTGCAGCCGCTGATCGGCTTCTTCATCCGCACCGTCGTGCTGCGCGCGTCGCTGACGCCCGATCTGCCGTTCACCCGCCTGCTCGAGATCACCCGCCGTCGCGCCCTCGACGCCTTCGCGCATCAGGATCTGCCGTTCGAGCAGATCGTCGCCGATCTCGGCCTGAGCGCGGCCGACACCGGCATCACGCCGGTGTTCCAGGTGCTGCTGAACGTCCAGAACATGGATCTCGGGCCGGGGTCGCTGCCCGGGCTCGAGATGCGCACGCTCGGGCGCGAGCGCCAGACGATGAAGTTCGATCTCTCGCTGGCCTGGCGCGAGGCCGAGGACGGCAGCCTGCACGGCACGCTCGGCTACGACGGCGCGCTCTTCGACCGCACCACGCTGCTGCGCTGGTCGGCGTCGCTGCAGCGTCTGCTGCAGCACGTCGCGACCGCGCCCTCGACCCGCCTCGACGCGCTGCCGCTGGCGAGCGCCGCCGAGCGCCACGCCGTGCGCCACGCCTGGGCGCGCAGCGTCGACCACGCCGATCGTCGGCTGCGTCCGCTGACCACGCAGCTGCGCGTGTGGTCGAACCGCACGCCGTCGGCGCCGGCGGTGGTGGTGCAGCCGGGCGCCGGCGC
>JBCCOR010000467.1:0-4382 GCA_039025295.1 Acidobacteriota bacterium | reverse complement strand
TCCCGATTGTTGAGCATGATGCTGACCGGCGAGACCATGCCGTCCTGGGCCAGGCCGTAGCACATCACATCGTTGGTGATCATCTGGGCGACCTGCTCGCGATGCGAGGCGAGTCGCTCGCGGTAGGAAAGAACTTTCTCCGCCGTGCGCTGCGTGGGCTTCTTCGTGGGCGCCGGCTCATCCGCCTTGCATGCGCAAATGTGCTCTGCCAAGCGCAGGAGGTTGCTGTCCGGCGTCAACATCGACGGCGCCAGATCGAGATCGAACTCGTCGGAAATACGCGTTTCTAGTTCTACTGCGCGCAGCGAGTCGAGCGCCATCGTCTCGAACGGCTCTTCCGGGGTCAGCTCGACGCCCACCTTCTCGAGGATGAGCTCTTGCAACCGCCCCAAGATCTCGACCTTGTTGTCGTCGGACTTCAGGACCTGTTGATCGTAAGAAGCCTCGGCGAAATCGACTTCATTCACGCTCTTCTTCTCAAGGCTCTTCGTATCCATGCTCTTCTCCTGGCATTCGGCGCAACGCCGCCTGATCAGAAACGATCAGACAGCGGTTATGGTTTTTGACTCGGAGATTCAAACAACGAGGGAAAAGCAAGACTGCTCTTTGGGATTGGTCGTCTTCTCGACGGCCGTAGACCGGTCGCCGAGGGCACCCATACACATCTGACGGCACGCGTTGCGCCGCAATTTACCGCTCGTCGTGACCGGCGTCTTCTTGTCTTGCTGGAAGAATACGGCGCTGGTCTGCAGACCGTGGTTCTGAAGCACCGACTGGTAGATCGCGCGGCACACGTCTTCCCGCAGGGCAAGCTCCTCCTCCGAACCGAACTTGAGTGGCCACGGGAGCTTCTTTCTGTCGTATTCGACGCTCACGAAAAGCTCGTCTGTGCCGCCCCCGCGGTAATCCGAGAAGCTGAGACAGCGGTGAGCGCGCAGCATCTCGTGGCTCGCCCCGATGCTCTCCTCGATGTCCGCGGCGGCATAGTTGCGGCCTCGGATGATGATCAAATCCTTCATTCGGCCGACGAGATAGAGCTGTCCTTCGTGCTGGAATCCGAGGTCTCCAGTCCGCAGGTAGATCCGTTCATCGCCGGTCTCGTCGGCAAGGTGCGCCTGGAGTCGTTCGTGCGTCAAATCGGGCTTTCCCCAGTAGCCGATCGCGACGCTGTCGCCGTGAATCCAAACCTCGCCCACTTTTCCCGACTCGACGGGCAGTCGAGATTCCGCGTCGACGACGATCGTGCGTCCACCTTCGGGAACGACGCCGCAGCCGCTCAGCTCCCAGAAGGAACCTTGCTGCGCGTCGGACGCGGCGACGATGGCCGTGCCTTGTTCCTCCAAGGCGGCTCGATCGAAACGCCGGCGCGTCATGCCGTTTCCCCGAACGACGATGGTGCTCAGCAGCGTCGTCTCGGCCAGGCCGTAGCAGGGAGCCAGCGCTTCGGTCTGGAAGCCGAAGGGCTCACAGTATTCGACGAACCGATCCATCGTGCGCGTGCGGACCATTTCCGCGCCGGAAAAAGCCATCGTCCAGCAGCTCAGGTCGTATCCCAAGGCTTCGCGTTCAGCGTCCGTGCACTGCGCGAGTTTTTGCGCGCACATTTCAAAGCCGAAATTGGGCGCCCCGCTCACCGTAGCGCCGTATTCGGAAATCGCTTCCAGCCAGCGCAGCGGGCGCGTCAAGAAAGCCGCCGGTGCCATGAGCACGGACTCGAAAATGCAATAAAGCGGACTCAGGATCCCGCCGATCAGGCCCATATCGTGGAATGGCGGAAGCCAGAAAACACCTCGTTCGTGTTCCTCGAAGTCGAAACCTCGACGGATCAGCTCCAAATTGGCCAACACGTTGCCGTGCGTCACCATCACCCCTTTGGGCTGCCCGGTGCTGCCGGAGGTGTACTGCAGAAACGCCAGATCATCGGGGGAGCTATTCGGGTCTTCCCACTGCGCCTCGAGCCCCTCTTCGATCCGATCCGTCGCAATCCATTCCGGAGGCGTCGAGAGACCAGCCTCGCGAACCAGACCGACGAGCTTTGGATCCTGCGCCCATGACTTCGGACTCAGCATGAAGCGCGCTTCGCAATCCTTCGTCGCGGTCTGGATCATGGTGTTGCTGGCGCGCGACAGGCCCGGGGGATAGCAAGGCACCGCGACGACACCGGCATACAGGCAGCCGTAGTACGCGACGATGAATTCCAGACCAGGCGGAAAGAGCAGAACGGCCCGCGCACCTTGCTCGGGACGAAACGCCTGCAGTTTTGCCGCAATGCGTCGTGCTCGGACATCGACCTCGGCAAAAGAGATCGTCTCCGAGCGCTTCTTGCGCGTCGACAGGTAGGTGTAGAGCGGCTTTTGACCTTCGGATTCGGCGCGACTGCGCAGTAGCTGAACGACAGAGGGGAATCGAGCATATTGGAACATTTGGAGCATCACCATGATTGTACGGTTGTCCGACACGCGATCTCGAGCGCGGTTTGAACACCGCGCATCGATCGGCTTGAGGCGGCCCTGTTGATGCAGGACCACGCGTCAAGAAATGTACGTTGGGCTGTCAGTCGTCGTCGTTTCGTCGTCACGCGCTAAGAAGTCTTTTCACCTTCGAATTCGGCGCGACTGAGCAGCAGCTCGCAGCTATGGAGAAATAGCGAGCTTGACCGTGTAAGCGTCATCAAGATCGTAAGCTTAGGCATCATCACGATTATAGGTTGGGGGTTCGTGACGGCTCCTTACCTCGGACTGTATCGGAAATAAAAGAATTCACACAGGATTACACTTGAAGTAGCTGACTTTGTCAAGACTTTTCTTCATGAGATGTAGACAATCACTCTGCTCGGCGGCGTCTACGGTCGCAGAGGCGCGCCGACCGACGCGAGCAGGGGGCTGTTTCCGGTACGAGCTTGCTGTCGATCGGCGGCCGCTGCGACCCAGGCGGGGCCGAGCAAGCCACGGACGAACTTGGCGCGCCGCTGGCGCCGAAGACCTGCGATCGTGGATCCAGACATCCGCCATCTTACCGGCGCCGTGGACCGGCTCCTCGAGGGTCCGTAGATAGGCTGCTATGAAGAAGCTGGCGAGCCGTGTAGGAACACAGCCGTATGCGCCGCGCCCCTACTGAGGGAACACGACCGCAGTGGTCAGCCACGTGACGAGACCAGCGCAGACTGTTGCAGAAGGGCGTAGAGGACGTTGGTTCCGGGACTAGGACTCGAACCTAGATAAGCAGCTCCAAAGGCTGCCGTCCTGCCATTAGACGATCCCGGAACGGGGCGCGGATGCGCGCAGGCATGCTATACCAGGTCCGCGGCCGGCCCCAAGACGGCCACCGACCCCGACGGCGACGCTGCGCGCGACCCGGCGCGTGAGCTCATTCGTCGCTGGTGAGATCGTCGTCGCTGACGACCTCTTCCTGCGGATCGCCCGCCCACCAGCGCCAGCGACGGCGGTTGCGGGCGCCGATCGGGAGCTCGTCGTCGCTGACGTACTGCGCCCGCGGACTCGCGTAGCGCACGCTCTCGGGCTCGGACGGCGGCAGGCCCTTGGCGTTCTTCGAACGACGCGGCCGGTCGACGTTGCCGTTCACCATGCGGTCGAGCTGCTCGTCGGACAGGCCGTCGAGCGGGTTGGGCTCGGCCATGGGTGGCTGCTCGAGATTGCGATGGCCGCCGCCGCCACCACCTCGCTTGCGACGCTTGCGCGACGTCGGCACGCGGTTGCCGTTGACCTCGCCGCGGGCGCTCGCCGACGCTGTCGGCGGCGCGACGTTGCCGATGCTGTCGTCGTCGCCGCTCCCCCGCTTGCGGCGCTTGCGCCGACGCGAACGGTTGCCGGCGTCGTCGCCCGGGCTGCTCTTGGCGCGAACACCCTCTTCTTTCGCCCGACGACGCGTGCGCGGCTCCGGCTCGCCGTCGTCGCGATCGGTCTTGTTCGCGGCGCGGCCATTGCGCTTGGCGCGCGGCGCCGGCGCGTCGTCGTCGCGGCGACGGCGCGTGCGGCGCGCGGGTGCCGCGTCTTCGTCGGCCGAAGCATCGGTCTTGCGGGCGGCCGGCTTGGCGGGCGCGGCCTGCGATGCCGGCTCGTCGCGCGCCGTGCGGTCGCGGCGGCGGTGGATGCGGCCGCCGCCCCAGCGCGCGTCGGCTGCGCCGTTCACGGTTGTCTCCTCGACCGGCGCTGCGACGACGGGCTCGACCGGTGCAGGCACGCGGTCGCTGTCGCTGTCGACCGCGGGCGTCGCTTCGGCGCGGGTGCGCGTGCGACGCGCGCCGCCGCTGTCGCCCCAGCGGCCGCCGCCGCTACCACCAGCGCTGGCGCTGCGCGTCGCGCGCGCGCGGCGGCGGCTTTCGGCCCGCTCCGCGTCGACCGCAGCAGCCGCAACGACCTCGG
>JBCCOR010000466.1:0-4392 GCA_039025295.1 Acidobacteriota bacterium | reverse complement strand
GGCCGCGCGCTCGGCCAGCGCCAGGCCGTAGTGGAACTCGATCGTGGTCGGATGGCGCGGTCCGAGCGCCTCGGCGCTGGCCGCGACCACCTGCTGCTGCAGGCGCATCGCCTCGGCCTCGTAGCCCTGGCGGCGATGCATGGCCGCCAGGCTGCTCTGGGCGCGCAGCGTGTCGGGATGCCCGGCGCCGAGCACGCGTGTGCGCACCGTCACCACCTCGTCGAAGTAGCCGCGCGCGCTGCTGAAGTCGCCCAGCGCCTGCAGCGTGGTGGCGAGGTTGTTCATCAGCCGCAGGGTGTCGGGATGCTCGGCACCTTGGCGCGCCTGATGCGCGGCGAGCAGGCGCATCTCGAGCGTGCGCGCCTCGGCGAGCGCGCCCTGCGCGTGCAGCACCAGCGCCAGGTTGGCGTCGGCCGCCAGGACGTCCTCGTGGTCGTCGCCGCGGCGCGCGCACAGGATCGACCGCGCGGCTTCGAGCAGCGCCCGCGCCTCGGCGAAATTGCCGCGGTCGCGCGTGATCACGGCGAGGTTGTTCATCGCGATCAGCGTGCGGTCGCTGACCGACGCCGGATCCTGCGCCGCGTCCTCGCCGGCGCGCTTGGCGTCGCCCTTGCGGTAGGCGTCGAGGACCTCGCTGGCGTGCTGCCAGGCGTCGCGCAGCCAGCCGCGCTGGCGCAGGATCTGGGCGAGCGCGGCCTGGGCGGCGACGGTGTCGGCGTGGCGCGCGCCCTGGCCGCGACGGCGCGCGACGTAGACCCGCGCCGCCACCCGGTGCGCGCGCTCCAGCCGGCCCATGGCGCGCAGCACCTCGGCCAGGTTGCTGCGCGCCGTCAGCGTGTCGGGATGGTCGTCGCCCTGGCTGCGCGCGCGCAGCGCGGCCGCCTCGGCGAGCAGTCGACGGGCGTCGTCGAGCTGGCCGGTCTGCTGATGCACCAGCGCGAGGTTGTTCATCAGCACCAGCGTCTGCGGATGCTCGTCGCCGTGCAGGGTGCGGTGCAGGGCGAGAAATTGCGTCAGCTTGGCGCGCAGCGCCGCAGGGTTGGTGTCCGACATCGCGACCGATTGTCCCGCCCCGCCCGGCCGCGGGTCAACGGGCAAGCGCCGATCGCCCGTCGGAAAGGCGACCAAAGTGGTCTATTTTCACAAACAATCATGATTACGACGACGTGTTACGATCCGCCATGTTTTGACCAAGATCAGTCGAGGCGTCTCGCAGCACGCTTCTGCGCTTTACGGTTCGAAGGAGAATTCATGCGACGCATCGTGATCATCGGCAACGGCATTGCGGGCATCACCGCCGCACGCCACATCCGCAAACGCAGCAATGACCCGGTTCTGGTCATCTCGGCGGAAACGGATCATTTCTTCTCGCGCACCGCGCTCATGTACATCTACATGGGCCACATGGCGTACGAGAACACCAAGCCCTACGAGAACGCGTTCTGGTCCAAGAACCGCATCGAGCTGATGCGCGCCTACGTCCAGAAGGTCGACGTCGCGGCCAAGCAGCTGCATCTCGGCGACGGCCGCAACGTCGCCTACGACGTCCTGATCATCGCCAGCGGCTCGCGCTCGAACAAATTCGGCTGGCCCGGTCAGGACCTGGCCGGCGTCCAGGGGCTCTACAGCCTGCCCGATCTCGAGACCATGGAGCGCTACACCAGCGGCATCGAGCGCGCGGTGGTGATCGGCGGCGGCCTGATCGGGGTCGAGATGGCCGAGATGCTGCACAGCCGCGGCATCGGCGTGACCTTCCTGGTGCGCGAGGCGAGCTGGATGTCGCACATTCTGCCGCCCGAGGAGTCGGCGATGATCAACCGGCATCTGCGCGAGCACCACGTCGACCTGCGGCTGAGCACCGAGCTCGACCGCATCGAGGGCGACGACGAGGGCCGGGTGCGCGCGGCGCTCACCAAGGACGGCGACGAGATCCCCTGCCAATTCCTCGGCCTGACCGTCGGCGTCAGCCCGAACATCGGCTTTCTCGCCGAATCGGACGTCGAGACCCAGCGCGGCGTCCTGGTCGACGACCATCTGCGCACGAGCGCGCCCGACGTCTACGCCATCGGCGACTGCGCGCAGCTGCGCGAACCGCGGCCCGGCCGACGCCCGATCGAGCCGCTGTGGTACACCGGCCGCATGATGGGCGAGACCGTGGCGCGCATCGTCTGCGGCGACGACCGCGCCTACGATCCCGGCATCTGGTTCAACTCGGCCAAGTTCTTCGACATCGAATACCAGATCTACGGCGACGTGCCGACCGAGACCCCGACCGACATCGAGAGCCTCTACTGGGAGCATCCCGACGGCCGCGCCGCGCTGCGCCTCAACTTCCGGCCGGCCGATCGCGTCGTCACCGGCTTCCATCTGATGGGCATCCGCTACCGCCACGAGACCTGCGAGGACTGGCTGCGGGCCGGGGCGACGATCGACGAGGTGCTGCCCAACCTCGGCGCGGCGAACTTCGATCCAGAGTTCTACAAGCAGTACGAATCCGACCTGATCGCGCTCTACAACGAGCGCTACCCCGATCGACCCATCCGCCAGCAGAGCCGCCGCGGCCTTGCCGGCTGGCTGCGCCTGCGCAAGGCGTCCTAGGAGAATCTCGACGATGGCCGCTACCTCGTCTCCCGCCAGCCGCCACGTGCTGGCGCCCGACAACAACTTCTCCATCCTGCAGGCGTCGCGTCCCGCGACCCCGTCGCGCCACGATCACGGCGCCACCGGCGTCGCGATGTGGCTCCGGCGGGTCGGCATCGCCCTCGTGCTCATCGGCCTCGCCGTCTTCCTCTACATCGGCGTCGCCGGCGACTACCGCATTTCCCAGGAGGCCCTCGACGCGCTGGCGGCCGACGGCCTGATCCAGGAACAGCATCAGGCGATCCTCTTCGAGGAGCTCGCGCCTCTCGTCGACCGCACCTACGACGGCGTCGGACCGTTCCTCGACGACGTCGAGCGCAAGCTGCTCGAATCCAACGAGCGTCTCGACGGCGGCAGCCAGATCTGGGAGTACAACCGCGGTCAGTACCAGCTCTATCTGGCCAAGGCCGCCGGCCAAGGTCCGGCCCACCGCAGCGCGCTGCTCTTCTTCTTCCTCAGCTTCGGCCTGGTGACGCTGGGCGCGCTCCTCGACTTCCTGCCGCGCATCGTCCAGGCGCCCGGCGGCATCAAAAACCACGGCATCTTCCACAGCGGCCTGAAGACCCGCGGCATGCTCGGCATCGCCTTCGGCGTTTTCCTGATCGGGTTCTACGTGCTGATCTACTTCATGCCGGCGTATGTCGCCGGCTGGATTCGCTTGGTCGATCCGCTGAGCGTCGCACTGCGCGGCAAGGTCGCCGATCAGTGGTTCTTCTACGGCACCATCTACACCTTCTGCGTCGTGGTGATGGGCGTGCGCATGCTGGTGAACTACCGCCACAATCGCTACCACATGGTGCGCACGTGGTCGGTGATGTTCTTCCAGCTGATCTTCGCGTGGCTGATCCCGGGCATCATGGCCGCGATCAACCAGCCCGAGGTCGACTTCAAATTCATCTGGCCGCTCGACTACAACGCGTTCGCCGACTACAAGCTGGCCAGCTATATCGAGAGCGGCGCCTTCGGCTGGTTCCTGCTGGCGTGGGCGATCGGCCTGGTGGTCATCGCCGTGCCGGTCCTGACGTATCTCTACGGCAAGCGCTGGTACTGCTCGTGGGTGTGCGGCTGCGGCGGCCTGGCCGAGACCCTCGGCGATCCCTTCCGCCATCAGTCGGACAAATCGCTGCGCGCCTGGCAGGTCGAGCGCTGGCTGATCCACGCGGTGCTGGTCTTCGCGGTGGTGATGACCGGCATCGTCGTCGCCGACTTCCTGGTGACGCGCAGCGGCGGCAACGCGCTGCTCGGCGGCAACGCCTGGAAGGTGCGCAACACCTACGGCTTCCTGATCGGCTCGATCTTCGCCGGCGTCGTCGGCACGGGCTTCTATCCGTTCATGGGCAACCGCGTCTGGTGCCGCTTCGGCTGCCCGCTGGCGGCGATGCTCGGCATGGTGCAGAAGTTCAAGTCGCGCTTCCGCATCACCACCAACGGCGGCCAGTGCATTTCCTGCGGCAACTGCTCGACCTACTGCGAGATGGGCATCGACGTGCGCTGGTACGCCCAGCGCGGCCAGAACATCATCCGCTCGTCGTGCGTCGGCTGCGGCGTCTGCGCGGCGGTGTGCCCGCGCGGCGTGCTGCGGCTCGAGAACGGCCCTGAGCCGGGCCGCTACAACGAGGTCAGCCTGGTGCAGATCGGCCGCGGCCGCATCGACGTCAGCTGACGGCGCGAGCCACCTCGGCGGCGAGCCGGGTGATGGTCCGCGGACGATCGCCCGCTTAGCTGGCGCGCGGACGGCGGATCCGCCGGCCG
>JBCCOR010000465.1:0-4394 GCA_039025295.1 Acidobacteriota bacterium | reverse complement strand
GCGCCCCTCGACACGATCACCGGCATGGAGGATCGTCTGAGCGAAGCGACCGCTATCCTGGATGAGCGGGCGACGCTCGATCCGGCCGACGATCGCATTCTCGAGCTCACCGAGGGCATCCACGGCCTGAACGCCTTCCTCGATATTCCGTTCGTGACCGACGTCAGCCACATCGAAGCGAAGCTGCAGGAATACCTGGGCACCTTGGGCTGATCGGTCGAGGTCCGCTACCCAGGCAGCGCGCCGCGGACGGTCCATGCGATCGTCCGCGGCGTTTTGCGTGCGCGCGGCGGCCGCCGGCAGGTCAGGCGTAGCGCTGACTTTTGTCGCGCAGCGACGCGGCGAACAGGCCGACCCCGCCGAAGAGCAGAACCAGAATCACGATCAGCTCGAACGCCGACATGTGGTCGAGGCTGAATCGGAGATTGCGGATGATGCCGAAGATCAGCGCCAGCATGCTGCCGCCGGACAGCAGCCAGCCGAGCGGATTCGACGCGCGGTAGAACACGAGGACGATGCCGAAGATCAGGGGAATCAGCACGATGCCGCCGGTGACGCCGTAGCCGCCGACGCTGTAGAGCGAATGGCCCCAGCCGAAGCCGGCGTGCACGCGGATGCTGTCGAGCATCAGGTAGCCGCCGCCGATGATCATCGCCAGGCCGATGATGAACTGTCCGATGCCGCCGTCGGTACCGCCTGCGCCCATGGCTCACGATCTCCTCGAAAATTCAACGGGTTGCCGCTTTGGCAGCTTACCAGCCGCGATTCGCATTCGGTGGGGCGCATGTCGGGCGTCCAAGATTCGTACAGTCATGTACGATGAACGCCATGGGACTTTTCGATCGCCTCTTGAACCTCGGCGGCGGCCGCGGTGACGCCGACGCGTCGCCCGCGCTCGATCCGCTCGCCGATCTCGTACTCGACAAGCTGCGCGTCGGCTACCTCGTCGATTTCGACGACGTCACCTGGACGGTGACGGCCCATCATCGCTATCGCTTCAGCGAGGGCGACGAAGCCGAAGAATGGGAGCTGACCGACAACGCCACCCGCCGCTATCTCACGCGCGAGACCGGCGACGGCGTCTACTGGTCGCTGTCGAAGAAGATCGCGCTGGGCGCGATCGACACCGACGTGCGCGGCCCGATTCTCGCCGGCGACGAGCCGCCGGCGCGCATCGTCTACCGCGGCGCGACGCTCTTTCTCGACGAGAGCGACGGCGGCCGATTCTTCGAAGACGCCGGGCCCGGCCGGCCGCGCGGCGAGGGCAAGCCGTTCATCGCCTGGACCTACATCGACGAGGAAGACACCGTGTTCCTGAACGTCGAGCAGTGGGGCGAGCGCGAGATCGAGGCGGCCCACGGGCGTGAGGTCGAGGAGTACCAATTCACCAACATTCTCCCGGGGGACAGCCGATGACGCGTTTCTCCGCCGCCGCGCTCGCGCTGGTCGCGCTCTTCGTCGCGGGCTGCGCCAGCGTCGCACGCGATCCGATTCCCGAGCTGCGACGCCAGCTCAAGGACTACGACATGTTCTCGATCGTGCTCGAGGACATGGACGAGACCGGCACGTTCGTCGACACCTACAGCCATCAGTACAAGCTGATCTTCGCCAACGTCGACGCGGCGGCCGACGCCGCGCCTGAGCTGCGCGAGGAGGTCACCGACTGGATCGAGGTGTCGCGCGCGACCTACCGGCGCTACGCCAAGTGCCTGGGCATGACGATCGCCGCCGACGGCGACGCGCTCGGCGACGGCGCGCTGTGCCAGCCGGCGGGCTACCGCTACGTCGGCGACGCGCGCTACGGCCGCTGGCAGACCGGCGCCAACGGCGAGACCTTCTGGTCGTTCTACGGCAAATACGCGCTCATGAGCATGATGTTCGACAGCCTGCGCAGCCCGGTCGGGCGCAGCAGCTGGGACGGCTACCGCCGCAGCCGGCGCTCGGGCCAGCCGTACTTCGGACCGACCGGGCGCGAGTTCGGCACCGGCGGCACGTTCACCCGCACCACCAACCGCTCGTTCTACGATCGCCAGATGAGCCGCCAGCGCAGCCAGCAGCGTTCGTTCGCCGACAAGGTCGGCAACCGCACGCGGCGCAGCAACATGAGCGGCGTGCGCAACCGCAGCGGCGGTCGCCGCGGCGGCAAATAAACGGCCCCGGCAGGAGCACCGACCATGACCGAAACGCTCGACGCCGTCCTGCGCGGCCTGATCTATCTCGCGGCGACCTTCGTCATCTTCTACGTCGGCAAGCGCGGCTACGACCTGCGCTATCCCGGCGTGCGCCTGCGCGACGCCCTCTTCCAGGACGACAACGTCGCGCTCGGCGTGGCCGTCGTCGGCTACTACGCCGGCCTGGTGCTGGCGCTGGGCGGCATTCTGCAGGGCGCGTCGGTCGGGCTGCTCTACGACCTGATCGACATCGGCATCTACGGCCTGCTGGCGGTGGTGCTGGTGCTGATCTCGGCATGGATCAACGACCGCGTGATCTTGCGGCACTTCCGCAACCGCAAGGAGATCTTCGACGACCGCAACGTCGGCACCGGCGCGGTCGAGGCCGGCAACCACATCGCCAACGGCCTCCTGATCGCCGGCGCGATCTCGGGCGAGGGCGGCGGCATCGGGACCGCGCTGGCGTTCTGGGGCCTCGGCCAGATCGGCCTGGTGGTCGCCGGTCTGCTCTACACGCGCATGCTCGGCTACGACCTGCACGGCGAGATCGAGCGCGACAACGTCGCCGCGGGCGTCGCCTTCGCCGGCGTGCTGATCGCGATCGGCAACGTCGTGCGCCTCGGCACGGTGGGCGACTTCATCTCGTGGGCCGACAACCTGACCGTCTACGGACTCTATCTGGTCGCGGGCCTGGTGCTGCTGCCGGTGACGCGCTTCGTCACCGATCTCGTGCTCGTGCCGGGCGCGAAGCTGACCGAGGAGCTCGCCCATCAGGAGCATCCGAACCTCGGCGCGGGCTTTCTCGAGGCGTTCTCCTACATCGCCGCGTCGATGCTCATCGGGTGGACGATCTAGCCACCGCGGCCCCGTCCGCGCGCGCCCAGTCGTGGGCGCTCAAAGCGTGTGTTTTCGCCACCGGCCTGACCGGCATCGTCGCCGAATACCTGATGGCGACGCTCGCCAGCTATCTGCTCGGCAACACGGTCGTGCAGTGGACGCTGGTGCTCTCGCTGATGCTCTTCGCGATGGGCGTGGGCAGTCACGTCAGCCGCTGGCTGCGCGGCGATCTGCTCGACGCGTTCATCGCCGTCGAGCTGCTGCTCTCGCTGCTGTCGGCGTCGAGCGCGGCGCTGGTCTACGCGGCGTCGATCTGGGTCGACGCGCTGGCGCCGCTGATCTACACCGTGGCGTTCGCGATCGGCCTCCTGATCGGCATCGAGATCCCGCTCGCCACGCGCCTCAACGAGCGCTTCGAGTCGCTGCGGCTCAACATCAGCGCGGTGCTCGAGAAGGACTACTACGGCGCGCTGCTCGGCGGCCTGCTGTTCGCGTTCGTGGCGCTGCCGCATCTCGGCCTGACCCACACGCCGATCGCCCTCGGCGCGATCAACCTGGCGGTCGCGGGCGGGCTCTACGCGCGCTTCCGCGGCCATACGCGGCGTCCGCGCCGGCTGCTCGCGGGCTTCGTCGGGGTCGTGACCCTGCTCGCCGCGCTGGTGGTCTACGCCGAGCCGCTGGTGATGCACAGCGAGCAGCGGCGCTACCGCGATCGCGTCGTCTACCAGGAACAGACGCCCTATCAGCGCATCGTGCTGACCCGCTGGCGCGACGATCACTGGCTCTATCTCGACGGCCATCTGCAGCTCTCGACCCGCGACGAGGCGCGCTATCACGAGGCGCTCGTGCATCCGGCGATGTGCCTCGTCGAGACGCCGACGCGGGTGCTGATCCTCGGCGGCGGCGACGGCATGGCGCTGCGCGAGGTGCTCAAGCACGACGCCGTCGAGCAGGTCACTCTGGTCGATCTCGATCCCGCGATGGTCGCGCTGGCGCGCAGCCATCCGGCGCTGCGCGCGGCCAACGGCGGCAGCCTCGACGATCCGCGCGCCACCGTCGTCGCCGCGGATGCCTACGCCTTCCTGCGCCGTCCGCTGCCGATGCGGGCGTGGGACGTGATTCTGGTCGATCTGCCCGATCCGAAGACGATCGATCTGGCGCGGCTCTACAGCCGGCCGTTCTACGCGCTGGCGGCGCGCGGCCTGGCGCCGGGCGGCGCGCTGGTGACGCAGGCCACCAGCCCGTTCTTCGCGCGCCGAGCGTTTCTCTCGATCTGGCGGACCGTCGCCGCGTCGCCGGGCTTCGCCGCCGCGACCGGCTACGCCGTGCACGTGCCGACGATGGGCGAGTGGGGCTTCGTGATCGGCCAGCGGCCGCTGCCGCGAG
>JBCCOR010000464.1:0-4406 GCA_039025295.1 Acidobacteriota bacterium | reverse complement strand
GCGATTGAAGATGTGGCCTCGGAGGATCTCGTTGATCACGATCGGAATCCCGCTCAAGATCGAAAGCTGAGCCCTGGTCAGATCAAGAAGCTGAAGAAGGCAGGATTCGACGTCGAACTCGAGAAACTCCAATCTAGAGGTTCTCGACTGGATCTGTTTTCAGATCGACACGGGAATCTGTATATCAAGCCAAAGAGCGGAGAAGGTCCAGGAGAGCCTCTCAACGTGAACATCAAGAAGCTTCCGTCGGCCCAAGAATAGGATCTGGCTTCTACAAGGCAACCACGCATGAAAGACGAAGCAAACGAAGTCAAAGTCAAACTCGTCGTCACAAGCCCGGAAAACTCTCACGAGAGAGTCACAAGAGAACTAGGCATCGAGCCGACGCTCACGTGGGATAAGGGAGATCGCATTGGCCGTTTTTCGCGCCGAAAGTCGAAAGACAACGGCTGGTTTTTTCAGGTGCAAGAAGACGGAATAGAAGACACGGAGACGCTGATACTCCAGCTACTCGAGAAATTTAAAGGTCGCTCCTCACAGCTATTGAAGATCCATAGCGACTATGAAGTGTCAATAGAAGTCGTCATTTTTGCCAATAGCTATATGCCACATATCGGGTTGTCTCCCGAGATTGCACGGTCGCTCGCAGATCTGAAACTCCCCATCAATTTCGATATTTACCCGCTCTACGGCGCTGATTGCGAAGATTAAGTGCAGGTGCACACGGTGCTGTAACGGCATTCATCTGACATTAAATCAGAGCGCTTCATCGACCAATTCGGTCTAACCGTCGCCGAAGAGCGACAGCTGCGCGGGATCGCCGACGGCCATCTCGAACGACAGGCCGGCGGCGTCGAGCACCGGTGCGGCGACGCTGCGGACGGTGCGCTGGACGTAGCGCTCGCGATCGGGCGGCGCGGTTTCGTGGCCGAGCGGTTCAGGGCCTGCGGTGGTAAAGACCCAGCGGATCTCGCGTCGCGGCGGCTTCGGCAGCTTGCGCGCCGCGACGACGTGGGGCGCGCCCGATGCGGCGTAGTCGTCGAGCTTCTTGCGCAGGCGGCGCCGATGGATCAGCAGCGGGTCGAGCTTGCCCGCGCGCAGGTCGGCGACGGTATGGGTGAGATACGGCGCGATCGGCCGCCCGTGGAACAGCCGCGCACACAGGGCGCGCTGCACGCGCTGGGCGATCGGCACGGCGTCGCGACGCGTGGCTTCCATGCCGATGAAGACGAGCGCCTCGTCATTCTCGAGCGCCTCGTCCTGCCACGCCGGCCCGTCGAGGGCCGCGTCGTCGCGCGCGTGCGGTCGGTCGTCGGATGCGGCGAGCAGGCCGGCGTAGCGCTTGCGCGCCCCGCCGCCGGACTTGGCCGACGGCAGCAGCAGCTGGCGGAAGCGCTGTGCGTGGACCAGCGTGAGATGACTCTCGACCCGCCAGGTGTCGGCGATGTGCGCGGTGAGCGCGACGTTGATCTCGGCGGCAAGCGCTGCGCCGGCGGCGTCGGCGGCGCCCGACACGTTCTGATGCGCCGCGGCGTCGGCGAGCTGCACGAAGAGGCTGTCGGTGTCGCCGTAGAGCACCCGATGGCCGCGGGCCTCGACGAAGTCCCGGGTCCAGCCCAGCAGCGCCCGACCGAACGCGGTGATCGCCGACGCCAGGGCGGGATTCCAGAAGCGGCAGGTCGAGGTGCCGAGTACGCCGTAGAAGCTGTTCATCAGAATCTTGATCGCCTGCGCCTCGATCGATCGGCCGCCCTCGAGCGCGGCCGCGCGCCGCGGCATCAGCTCGTCGAGCAGCGACGGCAGCAGCCCGCGCGGCGCACGGCGAAAGGCCGCGCCGCTGGGCGCGCGAATCCAGTCGTCGCCGCCGCCCGCCCGGCCGGCGGCCGGCCCGACGCCGGCGTCGGTGACGTGACTCCGCGGATCGAGCTGGAAGGTGCGGATCAGGGTCGGGTAGAGGCTGCGGAAGTCGAAGACGTGGACGTCGCGATGCAGGCCGACGACCGGCTCGAAGACCGCGCCGCCGCGGTCGTCGGCGTCGACGCCCGGCGCGACGGGCGGCCGACCGCGCGCGCCGACCGTCGGCGCGACCACGCCGGCCCGGTGCAGCGCCGAGAGATAGCGGAAGTCGAGAGCGGCGACCGCGCCCTGCACGCGGTCCATCGGCAGGCCGGTCAGGCGGCTGCGCATGACGGTCAGGGCGATCAGGTCGAGATGCTCGAGAATGCGCAGCGCGAGCGCGGCGTCGTGGCGGTTGTAGTCGACCAGATGGGCGCGATCTTCGCGGAACGCACGGTCGATCGCCAGGCCGCGGTTGTCGCCGGTCATGCGCTTGCCGTCGCCCAGGACGCGCCGAGCGACGGCGTCGAGGCCGTAGCGGTCGTAGCGCAGAAACGCGCCGCGCAGCGTCGCCGGACCGTCGAGCACGACGCGCCCGGGCACGACCGCCTCGCGCTGGCCGCTGCGCCCCTCGCGCGTGCGCGCTCGTTCGCCGCCGCGGCCGAAGCGCAGCGCCACGCCGCAGCGCTGGGCGATGCGCTCGAGCACGCGCAGGTCGAAATCGATCACGTTCCAGCCGATCAGGACGTCGGGATCGATCGCGCGCACGCGGTCGACGAAAGCCGTGAGCAGCGCGCGCTCGGTGGCGAAGCCGCGCGCGCCAGCGGGCGTCGGCAGACCGTCGGGACTCCACAGCAGGACGTCTTCCTGCGCCGGCGCGCCCGACGGCTGCGCATCGCCGCCCCACGCCACCGCCAGACCGATGCTGTAGAGCTGGCGCGCGCGCGGATCGGTTTCGATGTCGAACGAGAGCACCCGCGGGCGGAAGTTGTCCCAGTCGTCCGGCGCGATCGTTGGGTTGTGCCACACGCGGCCGAGCCCGGGCGCGTCGCGCGACGGACCGGCGATGCGCAGCGATGCGCGCACGCCGCGCTGCATCAGATAGCGCAGCGCGAAGCGGACGTCGGCCTCGTAGGTGACCACCCCGGCTTCGGCGAGCGCCGTTCGCATCGCCGGCATCGCCGCCGGGATCGGTCCCTCGACCCGCGCGGTCAAGCGATCGTCGTCGAGCGTGCGCGCGGGCGATTCGACGACGCGCGTGATGCCCGCGCCGAGCGCGCGGCCGACGTCGTCGCGGCGGATGAAGAAGTGCGGCGTGGCACGGTCGTCGCGCACGAGGAACGGCGTGCCGTCGTCGAGGCGGCCGAAGAGATGCACCACCGGACGACCGCGCTCGATGCGGTAGGTCGGCTGAACGATGAAGCCGCGCGCGGCGTCGACCGGGATCGCGGCGTCGGTCAGCGCCCGGTCCTCAATCGCCGCCGCTCTGCGCCAGCTCGCCGGCCTCGGCTTCGTCGAGCGAGAACGACGGCAGCGTGATCGCGTACGAGCCTTCGTCGCCCGACTGCGTGCGCATCGTGTGCAGCTCGCGCAGCGCCTCGCCCGACGGCTGGATGCCCTCGGGCACGTAGTCGGCGAGCTCGGCCGGCAGCTGTTCGACCGCGCGCTGGAAGCGCTCCGCCAGCTCGTCGGCGGTCGGTCGGTCGTCCGGCGACTGCGCCATCGCCGACATCACCAGCGCGGCGACGTCCGGCGGGCAGCTCGGGCAGACCTCGCGCAGCGGTCGCGGACCCTTCTCGCAGATCTCGGTCATCAGCCGGAAGCCGCCCTTCTTACTGGTGAAGGGAATGCGTCCGCTGATCATGCGGTAGAGCAGCACGCCGACGCTGTAGATGTCAGCGCGCACGTCGTAGGGCTCGCTCAGCAGCCGCTCGGGCGCCATGTACACCGGCGTGCCGATCAGGCCGGTGGTGTGCATCGGCTCGGAGAGCATGCCGGTGGCGTCGCTGCTCACCGCCGCGGCGGCGTCGGGCTCGTCGTCGTCGCCCATCAGCTTGGCGATGCCGAAGTCGACCACCTTGACCACCTCGCCGGCCTCGGTGCGGTGCAGGAAGATGTTCTCGGGCTTGATATCGCGATGCAGCACGTTGGCGGCAGAGGCGGCCATCAGCACGCTGCACACCGGCGTCAGGATCTCGACGCAGCGCCGCAGCGAGAGCACGTGTCGCACCTTGAGCGTGGCGCCGAGCGTGCGGCCGCGCAGCAGCTCCATGACCAGATAGGCGATGCCCGAGCGCGAGATACCGAAGTCGAGCACCGAGACCGCGTTGGGATGATCGACGCGGCAGGCCGAGATGCCCTCGCGGCGGAAGCGCACGACGCCGTCGCCCTTCTTGCGGCTGACCGGCGACGGACGAAAGATCTTGATCGCCACCGCGCGGTTGAGGCCGATGTGCATGGCGCGATAGACCGCGCCGAAGCCGCCTTTGCCGATCTTGCGCTCGAGTCGGTATTTGCCGTCGAGCACGCGTCCCGGGAGGATTTCCGAGAGCGCGCTGAAGACGTGGTCG
>JBCCOR010000463.1:0-4408 GCA_039025295.1 Acidobacteriota bacterium | reverse complement strand
GGGGCTGGTGTGTCTCACTTTTTTTTCTTACAAAAAAAATACCCGCCCCCCCACAACCCCCCGGGACTTTTCCTTGTTTTAGCGGGGCCCGCGGCCAGACGTTGATTTTCCTCCTTGATCACCAGCGCGCACAGCGCGCTTCGGTCCATCCTCCAGCAACATCCCTCCCAGCGGCCGCGCGCGCGACGAGGTGCGCCGCGCGCGCGGCGTGGTTCTCGGCACGGCGCCGACCGCGTCAGGCGGCGTTGACGCTCGCGATCTTGTCGTCCGCGCGCGACGTGTCGGGCTCGATCGCCGCAGCGGGCGCGGCGATCGCCGGCGCGACCAGGCGCGGCGCCTCGCGCGGCCCATCGACCGCGCGCGGCGGTCCCGGCTGCAGGAAGAGCATCGCCAGCGCGATCGTCGCCATCAGCCACGAGCCGATGCGGGGCGCGGTCTTGCCGGCGGTGGTCGCGATCGTCCGACTCAGCGCCCGCGTCCAGCCGAGGCGCGGCGCCGGCGCCAGCAGCGCCCCCAGCGCCTCGGCGACGGCAGCGGCGCTGGCGTAGCGGTCGTCGGGATTCTTCGCCAGGCAGCGCAGCACGATCGCCTCGAGCGCCGGTGGCAAGGACGCGTCGTGCTTGCGCAGCGGCACCACCTCGGCGCGCAGCACCTGCTCCAAGACCAGAAATTGGTTGTCGGCCTGGAAGGGCGGCCGACCGGTCAGCAGATGGTAAAGGGTCGCGCCCAGTCCGTAGACGTCGACGCGCGCACCGTGGGCCCGCGTCGGGTTTTCGATCTGCTCGGGCGCCATGTACACCGGCGTGCCGAGCAGCTGGCCCTGATGGGTGAGCTGGGTCTCTTCGTCGGTCGACCAGACCAGGCCGAAGTCGACCAGCACGGCGTCGACCGGCTCGATCGCACCACCGCGCAGCATGATGTTTTGCGGCTTGATGTCGCGATGAATGACGCCCGCCTGATGGGCGGCGTGAACCGCCTCGGCGACCTGCTTCATCGCCTCGATCTTGGCCCGCTGCCGTAGCGCCCGCCGCGCCTCGAGCAGGTTGGTGCCTTCGATCAGCTCCATCACCAGGCACGGCCGACCGAGCAGGCGGCCGACGCTGTGGTAGCGGCAGATGTGCGGATGGTCGATGCTGGCGAGCGCGCGCGCCTCGCGGCACAGCCGCGCATTCAGGCTGGCGTCGTCGTAGCGCAGCACCTTGGCGGCGAGATCGCGCGGACGATCAGGATGATGCAGACGGTAGATGGCGGCCGTGCCGCCGGACGCCAAGGGAACCACGGTGCCGTAGAGTGAATCGATCGCGTCGAGCATGGTCGTTTCCTTTCCCTCGAAGGTGAAGCTCATAGAAGAAGACGATTGGGGCAACGCCTTATGCACGAATAACGATATGCAAGGGTCGTTACGCGCGGCATTGCAGCCCGCACCGCCAACGCGCTGCGCTACGCTACGGCGCACGGCCCGCGATCGCACGCAGCGCGCCCGGCCGCCCCGTTCATCCGAGGAGCCTCGCATGGGATACATCGAACCGCTGATGCGGCGGAACTTTCTGGAATACGCCAGCTACGTGATCATCGATCGCGCGATCCCCGATCTGCGCGACGGCTGCAAGCCGGTCCAGCGGCGGATCTTGAACACGCTCTTCGAGATCGACGACGGCCGCTTCCACAAGGTCGCGAACGTGATCGGCGAGACGATGAAGCTGCATCCGCACGGCGACGCATCGATCGGCGACGCCCTGGTCGTCCTGGCCAACAAGGACTACTTCGTCGAGCGCCAGGGCAATTTCGGCAGCGTGCTCACCGGCCACCCGGCGGCGGCGGCGCGCTACATCGAATGCCGCCTGACGCCGCTCGCGCGCGAAACGCTCTTCAACAAGAAGCTGACGCGCTACCAGCCGAGCTACGACAGCCGCAAGGACGAGCCGATCTACCTGCCCGCCAAGCTGCCGGTGGTGCTCCTGATCGGCGTCGAGGGCATCGCGGTCGGCATGTCGACGCGCATCCTGCCGCACAATTTCTGCGAGCTGCTCGAAGGCCAGATCGCCCTGCTCGAAGGCCGCACGGTCGCGCTGCTGCCCGATTTCCTGCAGGGCGGCCTGATGGACGCCGGCGAGTACGACCAGGGACGCGGGCGCGTGCGGGTGCGAGCGCGGCTCGAGATCGCCAAGGACCGCAAGACGATCGTGGTCCGCCAGGTGCCCTTCGGCACCACCACCGAGAGCCTGATCCAGTCGATCGAGACCGCGGCGCAGAAGGGCAAGATCAAGGTGTCGTCGATCGACGACCGCACCGCCGAGCACGTCGAGATCGTGCTCAGCCTGCCGCGCGGCATCTACGCCGACGAGGTCGAGCCGCAGCTCTACGCCTACACCCAGTGCGAGGTGTCGATCACCGGCAGCCCGGTGGTGATCGCCGACGACCGGCCCGAAACCGTCGGCGTCGACGAGCTGCTGACGCGCCTCACCGACCAGCTGCGCGGCATCATCCGCGCCGAGCTCGAGCTCGAGCAGGGCGAGCTGCTCGACAAGCAGCACTGGCTGACGCTGGAGCAGATCTTCATCGAGAACCGCGTCTACCAGCGCATCGAGGAGGCGCGCACCGCCGACGCCGTGCGCGCCGAGGTACGCATCGGCATGGAGCAGTTCCGGGCGCAGTTCCTGCGCGACCTGACCGAGGACGACATCGACCGCCTGCTCAAGATTCCGATCCGCCGCATCTCGCTCTACGACATCGAGAAGTACCGCCGCGAGATGGACGCCGTCGCCGAGGCGCTGGCGATCTGCGCGCGCAAGCTGAAGCACCTCACCGACACCTGCATCGCCTATCTGCGCGATCTGCTCGACCGCTACGGCGCGGCCCATCCGCGGCGCACGGAAATCGTCAGCTTCGGCGCGGTCTCGAAAAAGGAGGTCGCGCGCGCCACGCTGCGGGTCAGCTACGACCCGGAGTCGGGCTTCTTCGGCACCGACGTCAAGGGCAGCGAGTACAGCTACCAGGTCAGCGAATACGCCCATCTGTTGATCGTCATGCCCGACGCGACCTACCGCGTCGTGCGGCCGTCCGACAAGCTCTACCTCGGCCCGAAGGTGCTCGGCATCGTGCCCTTCGACGACGAAACCGGCCAGGTGATCACGCTGCTCTACCGCGACGCCGACCGCTGCGCGTGGGCCAAGAGGGTGCACGTCACCGGCTTCATCCGCGACAAGGAATACAGCCTGATCCGCGATCCCAAGGGCCGGCTCGACCGGCTGTGGATCGGCGAACCCGACAAGACCGAGGTGCGCATGCTCTTCGTGCCGTCGACGCGCATGCGCAAGAAGCAGGACGTCTACGACCTGCGCGATCTGCCGGCGGTCGGCCTCGGCGCGCGCGGCAAACGCATGAGCACCAAGCCGGTCGCCAGCCTCAAGGTGCGCAAGCCGACCGGCGACGGCTGAGGCGTCCGTCGTGCCCGATCGCATCGCATCCCCGGTCGGTGCTGCACCCGGCACGCTGGCGATCGATCCCGGCGCCAAGGCGCCCGGCTTCCACTGCATCGTCTACGATGCGAACCAGCTCGACGAGCAGCGCCCTGCGTCGGTCGCAGACCTGCCCGACGCAGCCGTGCAGGGCGTCACCTGGATCGACGTCGTCGGCCTGGGCGATGCCAACGTGCTGCGCGCCCTCGGCGCGCGCTACCGCATCCATCCGCTGGCGCTCGAGGATATCGCCAACGTCCATCAACGGCCGAAGGTCGAGAGCTACAGCGACGAGGAGCTCTTCATCATCCTGCGCCAGCTCGACGCCCACACCGACGACGGCACCGAGCAGGTGTCGTTCTTCGTCCGGCCGGGCCTGGTGATCACCTTTCAGGAGCAGGACGGCGACGATCTCGATCCGGTGCGCTACCGACTGCGCCAGGGCGGTCCGCGACTGCGCGACAGCGGCGCCGACTACCTGGCCTACGCCCTGATCGACGCGATCGTCGACGCCTACGCCCCCGAGCTCGACGCGCGTGAGGCGGCGCTCGACGCGATCGAGGAGCGCCTGCTCAGCACGGCCGACGAGGACGATCTGCGCGCCCTGCACCAGCTGCGGCGCGAACTGACCTTCCTGGCGCGGGCGGCCGCGCCGGTGCGCGACGTCGTCGCGGCGCTGCGGCGCGCGACCACGCCGCTGATGCGCGAGGAAACCCGCATCTTCCTGCGCGACTGCCACGATCACGCGGCGCGCGCCGTCGAGCGCATCGACGCCGGGCGCGAGCAGATCACCCATCTGGTCGATCTCTATCTCTCGCAGGTCGGGCATCGCACCAACGACGTCATGCGCGTCTTGACCATCATCTCGACCATCTTCATCCCGCTGAGCTTCATCGCCGGCCTCTACGGCATGAATTTCGACACCCGCTCGCCCTTCAACATGCCGGAGC
>JBCCOR010000462.1:0-4410 GCA_039025295.1 Acidobacteriota bacterium | reverse complement strand
GTCGAGGGTAACGAGCAGCACGAACGGCGCCGGCGGACGGTCGCCGTCGGGTTTGGGCGTAAACACCGGCCCGCCCCACAGCGCGTAGGCGCGCGGCACGCCGTCGGCCGAAAGGGTCAGCGCCGACGCGCCGGCGGGCACGTCGAGATCGAGCCACACACGCCCAAACGGTTCGAGTTTCACGACGCGCTCGGTGAGGACCGTGCCCGTGTCGTCGAGGCTGCGCAGCGCGGTTGTCATCGGCTGGGGCGAGGCGTTTTGGACCCGCGTTGCCGCGTGGCCGCCGCCCTGGGCCGCGTCGTCGAGCGGCACGGTCAGCGTGCGCGGACCGTCGAAGACGATGCCGCCCTGCTTTTCGAGGCCGAAGGCGCCGGTGACGCCCAGGCGCAGGAAATCAGCGAGGAAGCGATGGCGGGCGGCGTGCACCGGCAGGAACGTCCGCCAGCGGCGATCGCCGTCGTCGGCTTCGGCGGTGCGCGGGCCGACCGCGATCGCGCGAAAGCGCGTGATCGCCGCCGCCGGATCGTCGGCCGACGCCGACAGGCGCAGCACGTGCCGGCCGGTGCTCAGGCGGTCGGTCGGTACGCGTACGAGCAGCGCACCGTCGTCGCGCGCCGTGACCCAGTTCTCGGTCGGCGCGTCGTTCCAGTGCACGGTCGGCGGCTGCGCGCCGCCATCTGCGTCATCGGGCGTCAAGCGCACGGTGAGCGGCTTCGTCAGCGCCTCGTCGACGTCGAGGATCAGCACCGCGCGGCCGGGCAGCACCCACATCGCGTTCGCCGCGTCGTCCGCGCTCGCGCCGTCGGTTTGCCAGCGCGGTCCGGGGACGACGCGCCAGCTGCGGTCGTCGATCACCCGGCCGAGCCAGGGCGCGAAGGGCTGGGCCGCGCGCGTCGCGCCGACCACGCGCGGTGCGTCGTCGGCTGCGTCGCCGCCCGGACGATCCGACGAGGGTGCGCAGGCGCCGAGGAAGCCGAGCAGCGTGGCGAGCAGCGCGAGGCGGGTGAGCGAGAGGGACGGGCGCGGGCAAGCGGGGCAGAAGGTCAGCACAGGCGGATGATACGAATGGCCCTGCGGGCGGTCAATCGCGCCGCGCGGGTGGACGCGGCAGCGCAACCCCGAGCAGCAGTGCCGCCGCCAGCGCGGCGAGCGTCGTGCCCGCGAGCAGGCCGGGCGGACGGTAGAGCCAGTGCAGCCGGTAGCGTCCGGCCGGCACCCACGCCGCCTGCAGCGCGCCGTAGGCTTCGACCACCGTCAGCCGCTGCCGCGGCCGGCCCGCGTCGTCGCCGATCGGTTCGCGCAACAGCCGCCAGCCGCCGTCCTGATGGATGCTGGCCGCGACCCAGCGATCGCGGGTGAGCGTCGCGTCGGCGACGACGTGCGCCGCCCGCAGCTGCAGCAGCCGCACGGCGTCGGGATCGCGGCGTCCGCGCGGCCCTTCGAGCGTCCACGGCACGGGCCCGCGCGCCTGCGTGGCCGACGCAGGATCGTCCTCGTCGACGTCGGCGTCTGCATCCGGCATGCGAACCAGCGCGCGGCGGCGCGGATAGGCGATCTCGGTGATCCGCGCGCGCCATGCCGCCCGATCGGCGTAGCCCTCGACGGCGAACGGCATCCAGATCCGCGGCAGCGCGCGCGGACGGGCGAAGAGGAAGCCCGACGGATGGCGGAAGACGCGCTCGAGCGGCGGCGGGAAATCGGCGCCGCGACGGGTGAGGATGTAGCGCACGCCGAGCAGATCGAGAATCGGGTGGTCGACGATGTCGAGCAGATCGGCGGTTGCGCCCGGTCGATCCTTGAGCGAATCGAGCAGCAGGTTGGTGGCGACGGGGCGCGCCGGATGGAACGAGCGCGCGTCCTCGAGGCCGTAGAGCGCCGCCAGGTTGGGGTAGAAGGTGTCGCCGAAGCCGGCGATGCGCGCGCCCGGCTGCGCGCGCGCCAGCAGCCGCTCGAGGGCCGGCGTGACCGGCCATTCGAGCGCGCGCGAAGCGCTGGGGTTGGCGGCGGCGTGGATCGGCAGCAGCTCGAGCACCACCGGGACGACCAGCAGCAGCGCCCAGCGCTCGGCCTGGGCGCGCGTCGGACGCCGGGCGAGCAGCGCCGCGCTGCCGGCGAGCGCCGCGCCGTGGAGCAGCAGCGCGGTCCAGCGGAAGGTCACGCCGCGCGGCGCCAGGGCTGCCTGGCTGCCGGGCATCGGATGGTCGGACGGCATCGTCTGCAGCGCGTAGATCGCCGCGATCGCCGCGCCGAGTCCGAGCGCGGTGAGCGCAATGCGCCGCCCCGACGGACCGCGGCCGAGCGACCAGCGCGCCCACGTGCAGGCGCCCAGATACGCCGTGCCGAGGGCGACCACCATCAGCAGGCGGCGGTGGTAGGTCGCCGAGGCGCCGACGATCGGCAGGCCGTCGAGCAGCGCCGGCAGGCCAGGCGGCTGCAGGGCGATCACCACCGCGCCGAGCGTGATCCACTGCATCGCGCGCTCGTGGGGGCCGCGCAGCGCGCGCGGCGTGCCGAGTCCGAGCAGCACGCCGAGCAGGGCGGCGGTGCCGACGAAGTGGGCGGCGTCCTGGTTGATGTTGGCGTCGCCCCAGTAGGGCCCGAAGCGGTCGTGGCCGAAGGCGACCGGCGCCAGCATCGACTGCGCGCGGCGCGCGACGTCGTCGAGCGCGATCGTCGGCAGCGCGCGCGCCTGCAGCGCGTGATAGCGCTGGGTCTGGGGCATGAAGAGCGCGGTCGGCAGCAGCACCGGCGCCGCCAGGAGCGCACCGAGGAGGGCGACGCCGACGGTCGCGCCGAAGCGTCGCCAGCGCTGGTCGGTCGGCTTCAGCTGCCGCGCGCGCGCGATCGCGAAGAGCCCGGCGAGGACGGCGGCGTAGAAGATGGTCTCGGGATGCCCGGTCTGGACCATCATCATCGTCGCGCCGGCGAGCAGCAGGCGATCGCGGGGCGCGCCGCGGTCGACCGCGCGCAGCGTTGCGTAGAGCACGAGCGGCGTCAGCGCCGCGCTCGCGCTCAGCGGCCACTGCAGCCACAGCAGGACGAAGCCGCCGAGCGCGTGCGCCACCGCGCCCGCGCGCGCCGCGCCCTCGGGAAAGCCGAGGCGGCGCAGCAGCAGCTCGCCGAAGACCAGCGCCAGCAGCACGCGCAGCGCCGCCACCACCGCCGCCGCCGCGGTCGCGTCGAACGGCTGGGTGACGAGGGTCAGCGGCTGCAGCACCAGCGCCTGCGGATTGGCCCACAGCGGCTCGCCGGCGCCGGCGTGGGGATTCCACAGCGGCCAGACGCCGTCGTCGTAGCTGGCGTGGACGCGATCGCGCCACGGTGCCATCTGGTAAAGCGGATCGACCTGCAGGCGGTTGCCGGGATCGGGGCCCGCGTCGAGCTGCAGGAAGGGCGCCCGGCCGGGCAGCTGGCCGAAGGGAATCAGGGCCTGACCGGCGAAGAGCGTCGGACCGAAGAGCAGCAGCAGGAGCCCCGCGTGCACGCCCCACGAGCGCATCGGCAGCGGATCGAAGACGCGGTGGAGCACGAGGCCGAGGAGGCCGGCGAGCAGCGCGAATCCGAGGCCGGGCAGGAGCGCGGCCGCAGCCGACGGCGCGGCCGATGCGAGCGGGGCGAGTCCGCCGGAGATCGCCGGCTCGGCGGCGGCGATGGCGGAGAACGACGGCGGATTCACGGCGCTAGCCTACACCGGTGCAGACCGGGAACGATGCCCGGTGGGTGGCTGCGGTGATCCGGTTGACGCGCGTCCGATGCGGCGCGAGACTTGCCGGGTGATGGTGAACGCATCCCAGCCTCCGCGCGCTGCCGATCGGCCGACCGGCGGCGGCGCGCCCGACGCCGCGGCGCTCGGCCGCATCGCCTCGGTGCTGCTCGCCGCGCTGGTGATCGCGCTGGGCGTCGGCCTGTTCTGCGCGATCGGCTGGTGGCGCGCGGCGCAGGCGCCGGTGATGCTCGAGCGCCTGAGCGCCGATCAGCGCCGCACCCTGGTCGCCGATCTGATGACCGCGTCGCCGGGCATCTACGAACGCGCGTGGTTCGCGCCCGAGATCGGCTTCGTGCTGCGTCGCGAGCAGATGATCGAAGCCTGGGGCGACCGCTTTCGCGCCAACGCCCTCGGCTACCGCAGCCTGCCCGTTCCCGCGCCCGACGCTGACGAGGGCGACGACAGCCGTTCGGCGGAACCGCCGTTTCGCCTGCTGGTCGTCGGCGATTCGTGGGCTTACGGCATGGGCGTGACGCGGCGCGAGGCGTATCCGGCGCGGCTGGCCGCGCTGATCAACGACCACGCCGGGCTCGATCGGGCGATCGAGGTCCATACCGTGGCGCTGCCGGGCGACAACGGGTTCAACCAGATGGCCGCGCTGGGGGTCGCCTGGGCCAGCCAGCGGCCCGCCGCGGTGGTGGTCG
>JBCCOR010000461.1:0-4433 GCA_039025295.1 Acidobacteriota bacterium | reverse complement strand
GGCGCAGCGCCGCCGCGCGCTGCAGCAGATGGTTCGACGCGTCGAAGTCGCCCTGGCTGCGCGTCAGATGCCCGGCGAGATACCACCAGCGGAAGTCGTCGGGATCGAGCCGCTGCGCGTTGGCGTAGCAGCGCGCGGCGGCGTCGAAGTCGGTGTAGGCGTGAAAGAGCGAGCCGAGCTCGCCCCAGGCCCACGCGCGTCCGGATGCGCCGCTGCGCGCGTCGGCTTCGAGGCGCGTCACGCGCGCTGCACGCGTCTCGAATTCGGTCGCCGCCGCGGGCGCGAGCGTGTCGAGATCGGGCAGCGGCGGCAGCGGGGCGAGCGCGTCATCGGTCGCTGGGGCGCCAGCAGCCGCGTCGGCGTCGTTCGCATCCGGTGCCGGTGCGCAGCCGACGACGGCCACGAGCAGCAGCGCGGCGGCGACATGGCGGGCGATGATGCCGCGCGGGTTCGGCGATCGGCTCATGGATCCACCGACGCGTCGCGCGCGCGATCGGCATCCGACGCCTGACGCAGTTCGTGGTAGCGCCCGGGCGCGAGATCGGCCCACGCGTCGACCTCGCCGGTCGGCCAGCGGACCTCGACCGCCGCCGCGCCCGCCGCGGCGCCGAGGCCGACCCGCAGGCGCGGATCGTGGGCGGAGAGGAAGCTGCCGCTGGTGTCGATCCGGCGCGTCAGCCGGCGGCCGTCGGACGCGGTGACGACCACGCGCGCCCCCTGGGCGTCGCGGCCGTGGCGATCGACGACGCGCAGGCCGAGCCAGCCGCCGTCGGGAACAGCTTCGTGGATCAGCAGCGCGGGCGCGTCGTCGCAGTGGGTGAGCAGGATGTCGTCGTCGCCGTCGTTGTCGACGTCGCCGACCGCGGCGCCGCGGCTGACGCGCGCCGTCGTCAGCGCCGGCGCCCAGTCGCGGTTTGCCGCGAAGCGTCCGCCGCGGTTGACGAAGAGCTGGTCGGGCTGGCGCAGCGGCATGCGCACCCCCGCGCGCCGCTGCTCGGCGATCGTGCGCACGGCGCCGTTGGCGATGACGAGATCGAGCCAGCCGTCGCGATCGCCGTCGAAGACGACGGTGCCGAAGCCGGTGGCGCCGATGCTGGCGTTGCCCAGGCCCGAGGCGCGGGAATGGTCGAAGAACAGGCCCTGGCCGTCGTTGCGGTAGAGCGTGTTGACCTCGCGCAGCAGATGGGTCATGAAGAGATCGTCGTCGCCGTCGTCGTCGAAGTCGGCGGCGACGACGCCCATGCTCGCCTGCGCGCGGCCCTGCTCGTCGAAGGCCGCGCCGCGCAGGATCGCTTCGTCGACCAGGCCAGGCATCTCGCCGTCCCACGCGCCGGTGTTGCGCCACAGCTGATTGGCGGCCTGGTCGTTGGCGACGTAGATGTCGGGCCAGCCGTCGTCGTCGACGTCGGCGATCGCCACGCCCAGGCCAGGCCCGGGCGCGGCGACGAGGCCGACGCGGCCGGAGATGTCGTCGAAGCGCCCCGGGGCGCCTGAGCCGCGGTTGCGCCACAGCCGATCGGTCAGCGGCGGATAGCTGAGCGGTCCGCAGTATTCGGGCTGGCCGGCGTCGTTGACGCAGCGCTCGTGATTGGCGACGCGCGCGTCGACGTAGTTGGCGACGTAGAGATCGAGCCAGCCGTCGCGGTCGACGTCGACGAAGGCCGCGCTGGTCGACCAGCGCAGCTCGGCGACGCCGGCCTGTGCCGTGACGTCCTCGAAGGTCACGCGGCCGTCCGGGCCGGGGCCGCGGTTGCGCCACAGCTGGTTGGCGTCGAAGCGCGTGACGTAGAGGTCGGTCCAGCCGTCGTTGTCGATGTCGCCGGTTGCGACGCCCGCGCCGTAGCCGACGCTGGTGAGCTCGGCCTCGTCGGTGACGTCGACGAAGCCGAGCGTGCCGGTCGGCACGAGCTGGTTGCGGTAGAGGCGATCGCGCGGCGGTTCGGGGCCCGGGAACGGTTCGAGCGGCGCGGCGTCGGGATCGGCTGCTGCGCCCTGGACCAGGAAGAGATCGAGATCGCCGTCGTTGTCGTAGTCGAGAAAGGCGCCGCCGGCGCCGAGCAGCTCATGGAAGTGCAGCTGGCCGACCATCCCGTTCCAATGGCGGAAGTCGACGCCGAGCGCGGCGGCGCGGTCGACGAAGCGGGCGGTCTCGGCGTTCGTTGGAACAGGCGCGGTCGCAGCGCGCTCGTCGGCGCAGCCAAGACCCAGAACGGCGATGGACGCGGTCAGCAGAAGGAGAAGACGCATGAGGCTGACTCTACCGAAGTCGATCGCTCCGCCGGCGAGATCCGGCCTTGACCCGCGGCGGCGCAGAGGACTAATCTGCAGGCGCAAATGTTTATTTTTGGTGATCAACCGGTCCATCAAGTCCACGTCAGTATCCGGGTACGCGCGTCGACGCGCATTATCGATCCAGGAGTTCTCCATGCGTAACCAAGCGGCGCTGCTGATCGCATCCCTGCTTCTGGCGGCCGCGGCCGTCGTCACGCTCGCGCAGCAGCCGGCCGGTCAGACCGACGCGCGCTACGAAGGCCGCGAGCACATCAAGATCGACCACGAGGCAATGGCCTCGATGACCCGCGAGGAGCGCCGCGCGGCGATGCAGGCCTACAAGGCGGCCCGCGCCGAAGAGGCGGCCCGCGCCGGCGACGTGATTCCCGAAGGTCGTCAGATCAACCGCCTGGCGACGCCGCGTCAGGTGGTCGAGCCCGCCGGCCGCGCGCCGCTGGCCGTCGGCACCATCCAGTACGACACCGGCACGATCGTCGGCACCGGCGGCGTCGCGTCGCAGATGCTCGGCAACCGCTTCGACACGGCGCTTAACACCGCCGGCACGGCGTGCTGCTTCCCGGTGCCGACCAGCGGCTCGATCACGATGATCACCTTCGACATGGTCAACACCTTCTTCAACTCGGCCGTGTTCAGCATCTACTCGAACATCTCGGGCACGATGGCGGCGCAGGTGACGTCGATGGCGTTCCCCGGCATCATGACCGGCCTCAACACGCTCTCGGTCGGCGGCGGCACCACGGCGAACACCTACATGAACGGCGCTTTCCTCGCCGGCATCTGGCAGTTCGATGTGACCATGACCGGGCTTGCCTACGACACCGGCTCGAACGCCGGCCAGGGCTTCCACGCGATCACCCTCAACGACGGTATGACCAACGGTACGATGCTGACCGACTTCGCGCCCGGCGGCATGGGCGCCAACGCGATCTTCCGCGTGACCGGCAACGTGGTGACGCCGGTCGAGCTGCTCAGCTTCTCGATCGACGAATAAGCGCTTGATCGACGACGCTCGCTACCGGGCAGATGGCCAGCGCGGCCGTCTGCCCGTTCGCTGTTTGGGCGCGTTGTCGCGACTGCGGACGCGGACCGTGCGGGCACTGCTCGGCGGCCTGGCCGCTGCGGCTGGCCTGGTCGCGCTCGGCTGCGCGCCGGCGCCGCCGCCGGCGTGGAACGTGCTGATCGTGACGTTCGACACCACCCGCGCCGATCATCTGGGCGCCTACGGCCATCGCGGCGCGCGCACGCCGGTCGTCGACGGCCTGGCCGCGGACGGCGTGCTCTTCGAGCACACCTACGCCACGGTGCCGATCACCCTGCCGTCGCACACCACCATCATGACCGGCAAGGTGCCGCTGACGCACGGCGTGCGCGACAACGGCCTGTTCACGGTCGGCGCGGAGCAGGAGACGCTGGCCGAGATTCTGGGCGCGCGCGGCTACCGCACGGCGGCTGCGATCGGCGCCTTTCCGCTGACGGCGCAGTTCGGCCTCGACCAGGGCTTCGAGCTCTACGACGACCACGTCAGCGCCGACTTCGAGGATCTCTACGGCGATCGCGTCGTGCCCAAGGCCGAGCTCTTCTTCGACGAGCGCAAGGCCGCCCGGGTCAACGAGGCCGCGCTGCCCTGGCTCGAGGAAAACGCCGACGCGCCGTTTTTCCTCTGGCTGCACTACTTCGATCCGCACTATCCGCACGACCCGCCGCCGCCCTACGATCAGCTCTTCGCCCACGAGCCCTACGATGGCGAAATCGCCTACGCCGACGAGAGCCTGGGGGTGATGCTCGATCATCTCGAGCGCCTCGGCGTGCGCGATCGCACGCTGGTCGTGTTCACCGCCGATCACGGCGAAGGGCGCGGCGAGCACAACGAGTCGACGCACTCGATGCTGGTCTACAACTCGACGATGCGCGTGCCGCTGATCGTCGCCGTGCCCGGTGGACAACCCGCCGGACGCCGCGTCGACGAGCGTGTGTCGACGGTCGACATTCTGCCGACGGTGCTCGATCTGCTCGGCATTGCGCCGCCGGCAGAATGTCGACCGTCGACACACGCTCGTCGACGCGGCGTCCGGCGGGTTGTCCACCGGGCACGGCGACGATCAGCGGCACGCGCATCGTCGAGTTGTAGACCAGCATCGAGT
>JBCCOR010000460.1:0-4444 GCA_039025295.1 Acidobacteriota bacterium | reverse complement strand
GACCGTGCCGTCGGCGAGCGTGACCGTCACGCGCGCGCCGATTGCGTCACGATTCGACGGCTGCGCGCCGGTGGGATCGCCGACCAGATGCAGGCCGAGCCAGCGGCCGACGTCGCGGCTCTGGTTGTGGAAGAGCAGGCTCGGCTGGTTGGCCGCGGTCTGGACGATGTCGAGCCGGCCATCGCGGTCGAAGTCGGCGATCGCCACGCCGCGCCCGTCGAGCCGGTTGCCCAGGCCCACGGCCGCGGCCATCTCCTTGAACGTGCCGTCGCCGCGGTTGTGGAAGAAGCGCTGCGGCTGGTAGCCGCTCCAGGTGCGCGCGCCGATGTCGGGATAGCTGTCGACGTCGCTGAAGTCGACGTCGGGCGTGAGGATCATCTCGAGCAGCACGGGAATGTAGTTCTCCTCCCCCGCCGAGCGCAGGCCGTTGACCGCGAACAGATCCTCCCAGCCGTCGTTGTCGACGTCGGCGAATTTCGCCGCCCAGCCCCAGTCGGTGTCGCACGTGCCGGTCTCGCGCGACAGATCGACCCACGTGCCATCACCGTTGTTGTGCCACAGCATGTTGCACTCCTTCATGTACTCGTCGGTGATGTTGGTGACGTAGATGTCGAGCAGGCCGTCGCGGTTGTAGTCGCCCATGTCGACGTTCATGCCCTTGCGCGTGTCGAAGCCCACGGCCGACTCGGTGACGTCGTCGAAGACCACCGGCCGATCGCCCTGCGGACCGCGGTTGAGCAGCAGGCGATCAGTGCCGTAGTCGCCGGCGATGTAGATGTCCTGCCAGCCGTCGTTGTCGAGATCGGCGTGGCCGAGATCGAGCGACCAGCCGGTGTGGTGCGCCAGGCCGGCCGACTTCGTGACGTCGACGAAGCGCCGTCCGCCGGGCGCCTCGGCGTCGGCGACGCTGCGCATCAGCGCCACCCCGCCGCCGTTGTCGGCGTCGTCGAGGTTGTTGGGCAAAACGCCGACATGGTTCTGCAGATCGAGCAGATCGACCGGCTTGAAGTAGTTGCCGAGGAGCAGATCGAGGAAGCCGTCGCGGTCGGCGTCGAAGGCGATCACGGCGATGGTGTTGCCGAACGCGGTCAGGCCGGCAGCCGCGCTGACGTCGACGACGCGCGGCGATCCGTCCTCGCGCGGCACGTTGCGCAGCAGCACCGGCGTGCCGAAGCGGCCGAAGAGCAGATCGCGATGGCCGTCGTTGTCGTAGTCGAGGATCAGCGCGTCGGCGGTGATGCTGCCAAGGTCGTTGGTCATCGGCACGCCGGCGGCGGCGGTGATGTCGGTGAAGCGCAGCGCGCCGTCGGCGTCGGGGCCGTCGTTGCGCAGCAGATGATGGGCCTTGTCGTGGTCGGAGTCGACCAGCAGGAGATCGTCGTCGCCGTCGCCGTCGATGTCGACCGCCGCCACGGCCGCGCCGCCGTCGGTGAACATCTCGAGCACCTCAGCCTTCGGCCGGCCGCGGAATTTCCGCGTGCTGTGGACGAAGCGCGCGCCCGCGGCCTCGCTGACCTCCGCGAAGCGGATCGACGATTCGGTTGATGGCGCGGCAGCGCCGTCAGCGGCGGCAGCGCGGTGGACATCGGCGGGCGCGATCAGGAGCGCGGCGAGCGCAGCGGCGCGCGCAAACGAATAGATGCGCATCGGATCACTGCGCCTCGTAGATCGCGCGCAGATCGGTGTCGACCCGGCCGCCGACCTCGAAATGCTGTTCCAGGAACGCGTTGAGCGCGGCGTCGTCAGGCTGCGCCAGGCGCTGCTTCAGATCAGGGTTGTCGGGGAACGCCTCCTGCGCGGCCCGCCACACCCGCCGCGCCGCGTCGACGTCGTCGAGGCGCCAGTGACCGTCGCCGAGAGCGACGTGGGCGCGCGCGTGGTAGCTGCGACGCGGCGCGTCGCCGGCGATCTCGATCGCGCGCTGGAGATCGTCCATGCCCAGCTGCGTACGACCGAAAATCGGCGGCCAGTAGAGATAGCTGTTGCCGCGCGTGTAGCGGCCGAGCCACGAGTCGTCGATCTCGATCGCCGCCGTGAAATGCCCGAGCGCGGTGTTGGCGAGCAGCACCTGGGTGATCGCACCGGCGTCGGGAATCTTGTCGACGAAGGCGTAGCCGAGGTTGATGCGCGCGTTGGCCGCGTCGGGATGGGCGACGATCAGGGTCTCGAAGAAGGCGATGCTGCGGTCGTAGGCCTGATCCTCGATCACCAGACGGCGGTACTCACTCGCAAAGCGCATGCGGTCGGGATCGACCTGCATGGCCTGCTCCATCAGGTCGTAGGCCGCGCTCGGCTCGCCGGCCGTGCGCGCGGTGAGGGCGCGTTCGAAGAGCCGATCGGCGTCGACCGCGGCATCGGCGAACGCGGCGCTCGCGGCGAGCAGCAGGAGCGCGCCGAGCCCGAACCCGAGCGCGCGATGAAGGGAAAGCAGCATGATCAGGGAACCTCCTCGGAGCGCGCCGGCGCCGCGTTCGTTTCGGGCGGCTCGGGCGTCGGTTCGTGGGATGACGATTCGTGGGATGAAGGCGAAGGCGTCGACGCAGACGACGCGACGACCTGCAGGGCACCACCCTCGATCAATCGATAGCGGCGATCGACGGCGACGTTCTCGAAGGTTTGCGCGGCGCCGCTCGGCCAGCGCACGACCACGCGCGCGGCGCGGTCGTGCGCGCCCAGGCCGACGTGCAGGCGGCGCATGCTCTGGCTGGCGAAGCCGTTGCCGCCGTTGACGAAGGTGGTCTGAACGGCGTCGCCGGCGGTGACCTCGACCACGGCGCCGATCGCGTCGCGGTTCGATCCCGGCGGCACGCCCTCGAGATCGAGCTGCAGCCAGTGACGGTCGTGCGGTCGGACGTTGCGGTAGAGGAACGGCCGGTGGTTGGCGTTGCTGACGAAGAGATCGAGCCGGCCGTCGCTGTCGACGTCGAGCACCGCCACGCCGCGGCCATCGCGCTGGCTGTCGACGCCGTGCGCCGGCGCGACGTCCTTGAAGAGCATGCCGCCCTGGTTGTGGAAGAGATGGTTCGACTGATAGCCGCTGAGGGTCTTCTTCCCCATCGGCGGCCAGTTGCGGGCGTCGGCGAGATCGACGTCGGGCTGCACGATCAGCTCGAAGATGTCGATGACGTAGTTCTCCTCGCTGCCCGACACCCAGCCGTTGACCACGAAGAGATCGAGCCAGCCGTCGTTGTCGGCGTCGAAGAACTTGCCCGCCCAGCCCCAGCCGGTGTCGAAGGTGCCGGTTTCCTGCGCCAGGTTGCCGAAGACCCAATCGCCCTGGTTGTGCCAGAGGAAATTGCCCTCGCGCATGTAGTCGTCGGTGATGTTGGTGACGTAGACGTCGAACAGGCCGTCGTTGTCGAAATCGCCCCAGTCGGTGTTCATGCCCTTCTTGGTGTCGATGCCGATCGCGGACGCGGTGACGTCGGTGAAGGTGCCGTCGCCGTCGTTGCGGAAGAGGCGATCCGTGCCGAAGTCGGCCGCGACGTAGAGATCCTCGTCGCCGTCGCGGTCGGCGTCGGCGTGGCCGAGATCGAGGGTCCAGCCCGAGAGGGTCAGGCCGACGGCGTCGGTGACGTCGGTGAAGCGGCCGTCGCCGTCGTTGCGGAAGACGGTCAAGCCGCCGCCGTTGTCGGCGGTCTCGAAGCTCTCGGGGAAGAAGCGCGGCGTCTCGGGATCGAAGAGATTGACCGGCGCGAAGTAGTTGCCGAGGAAGAGATCGAGATCGCCGTCGCGGTCGTGGTCGAAGGCGATCGCGGCGATGCAGTTGAGATAGCGCAGCATGCCCGAGCGCGCCGTGACGTCGGTGAACGTGCCGTCGCCGTCGTTGCGGTAGAGCAGGTTCTGGCCGAAGCGGATCACCAGCAGATCGGGATCGCCGTCGTTGTCCATGTCGAACCACAGGCCGTCGGCGCTGACGTTGTCGGCGTCGTTGCCGCTCTTGAGGCCCGCCGCCGCGGCGACGTCGACGAAGGTACCGTCGCCGGCGTTGCGGTACAGGCGGTTGCGGCCGTCCTGCGCCGAGTCGGTGACGAAGAGATCGATGCGGTCGTCGCCGTCGAAGTCGGCGGCCGCGACCGCCGCGCCGAGGGCCGTGTAGCCCTCCATGATGTGGGCGTAGGGATTCTTGAACGAGCGGTTGACGTGCGGATGGTCGACGCCGGCGCGGGCCGTGACGTCGGCGAACCACGGCGCCGCGGCCTTCGCGTCGGCCTTCGCTGCGGTCGTTGCCGCGGCCTTCGCGTCGGCCGGCGCGCCGCCCTGGGCGTCCGCCGCGGGCGGTGCGAGCAGCGCTAGCATCAGCGCCAGCAGCGCGATCGTCGGCCCGGCCGCGGTCCGCCCGTGGGCAGACCGACGGCCGGGTCGGCCGTGCGCACCGCGGCTCACGCCCTCCCGTCCTCCGGGGAGGGATTGAGACGCAAAGGCGCTGACCGCGGTGCGCACG
>JBCCOR010000459.1:0-4449 GCA_039025295.1 Acidobacteriota bacterium | reverse complement strand
GTGGCGATCGCGGGTATCGCAGCGGTCGCGACGAGGACCACCGCGGTGGTTCGTTCCGCCGCAGTGGCGGCGATCGTGACGGCGGCTACCGTGGCGGCGGCGGTCGTGACGGCGGCTACCGAGGTGGTGGCGGCGGCGGTCGTGACGGCGGCTACCGAGGTGGTGGCGGCGGCGGTCGCGACGGCGGCTACCGGGGTGGTGGCGGCGGCGGTCGCGACGGCGGCTACCGAGGTGGCGGCGGCGGTCGCGACGGCGGCTACCGAGATGGTGGCGGTCGCGATGGCGGCTACCGTGGTGGTGGCGGTGGCGGTCGCGACGGCGGCTACCGGGGTGGTGGCGGTGGCGGTCGCGATGGCGGTTACCGAGGTGGTGGCGGCTATCGAAGCGATGGCGGCAGCGATCGTGGCGGCTACCGTGGTCGCGATGACCGAGGCGGTGGTTTCCGCGGTCGCGACGACCAGGGTGGTGATCGTGGCGGCTACCGCGGTCGCGACGACCAGGGCGGTGGTTTCCGCGGCCGTGATGATCGCAGCGGTGGTTTCCGCGGTCGCGATGACCGAGGTGGCGATCGCGGTGGTTTCCGCGGCCGTGATGATCGCAGCGGTGGTTTCCGCGGTCGCGACGAACGGAGTGGTGATCGTGGTGGCTACCGCGGCCGTGATGATCGCAGCGGTGGTTTCCGCGGTCGCGACGACCGAGGTGGCGATCGTGGTGGTTTCCGCGGTCGCGACGACCGGGGTGGTGGCCGTAGCGGCTACCGCGGTCGTGATGATCGCAGCGGTGGTTTCCGCGGTCGCGACGACCGGGTTGGTGACCGTGGCGGCTACCGCGGTCGTGATGATCGCGGCGGCGGCTTCCGCGGTGAGCGCGGCGACGGGCGTCCAGCGGATGGCGCGCGCCGCGGCTTCGGTGGCGAAGGACGCGGTGCGGGTGGACGCGCTGGTGGCGGTCGTCCGGGCGGTGGACGCCCCGGCGGTCGTCCGAGCGGCGTTCGACCCGGCGGTCGTCCGGCGGCGGGCCGTCCGAGCGGCGTTCGACCCGGCGGTCGTCCGGCGGCGGGCCGTCCGAGCGGCGGCCGGCCCGGCGGCAAGCGTCCCGGCGGCAAGCGACCGGGCGGCAAGCCGGGTGGCGGCCGTTCGGGGGGTGGCGGTCGTGGTCGTCGCTGACGCGCCGCGGGTGATTGCGATCGACGGCCCGGCAGGCGTCGGCAAGTCGAGCGTCGCCCACATGCTCGCCGCGCGCCTCGGCCTGGCCGTGCTCGACACCGGCGCCATGTACCGCGCGCTCGCCCTGCGCGCGCTCGACCACGGCGTCGATCCCGACGACCGTGACGCGGTGCTGGCCGCGATCGCCGATGCGGTGATCGACGTCGAGCCGGCGGTCGCTGCCGACGGCGTCCGCCAGCTGCGGGTCATCCTCGACGGCGCGCCGGTGGAGGCGCGGATCCGCACCGAGGCGGTGTCGAACGCGACCTCGCGCATCGCCGTGCTGCCCGAGGTGCGCACGCGCATGGTCGCGCTGCAGCGCCGCTGCGGCGCGCGCCACGGCGCGGTCGTCGAGGGGCGTGACATCGGCACGGTGGTTTTCCCGGACACACCCTACAAATTCTTCCTGCGCGCCGATCCCGACGTTCGCGCCCAGCGCCGTCGCGATCAGCTGCGCGCGCGCGGCGTCGAGGTCACGCTCGAGGCCGTGCAGGAGGAGCTCGCCCGGCGCGACGCGCGCGATGCCGGGCGCGCCGACGCGCCGCTGACCTGGGACGAGACCTACCACGTGCTCGACACCTCGGTGCTCGATCGCGACGGCGTGGTCGCGCGCATGCTCGCGCTGATCGCGCAGGCCGACGACGGCGGCGGGTGAGCGGCACGCGCCCGTCCGCTGCGCCGCAGCCGCACGGCGGCGGCGAGGTGCCGCCGCCGGTCGAGACGGCACGGCTGCTCAAGTCGTGGGCGGTCGAGGCCGGGTTCACGCGCGCGGGCGCAGCGCGACTGGAGCCGTCGGCCCACGGCGCAGCGCTGCGCCGCTGGATCGCGCGCGGCGATCACGCCGCGATGGACTGGATCGCGCGCCGCCTTGCGCTGCGCGAGGATCCGCGCCGCCTGCTGCCCAGCGCGCGCTCGGCGCTGGTGGTCGCGCTGCAATACCATCCGCTGACGCCGCGTCCCGCTGACGACGGCACGCCGTCCGACGGCCTGGGTAGCGACCGCGTGCCGCGCAACGATCTCTGGCCGCGCGTGGCCCGCTACGCCCGCGGACGCGACTACCACGACGTCATGGGCCGCCGGCTGAAAGCCCTCGCGCGTCGCATCGAGGCGACCTGGCCGGGCGTCGCCACACGGCCCTACGTCGACACGGGGCCGGTGCTCGAGCGCGAGCTGGCGGCGCGCGCCGGGATCGGCGTCTTCGGCAAGAACACAATGCTGCTGCACCGCCGCTGGGGTTCGTACTTCCTGCTCGGCGAGCTGCTGCTGACCCTCGATCTCGCGCCCGACGCGCCGATGACCGACGCGTGCGGCCGCTGCGTGCGCTGCCTCGAAGCGTGTCCGACCGACGCGCTGCGCGCGCCCTACCGTCTCGACAGCCGGCGATGCATCAGCTATTGGACGATCGAGCACCGCGGCGATCTGCCGTCCGCAATCCGTCCGCAGCTCGGCGACTGGGTGTTCGGCTGCGATCTCTGCCAGGAGGCGTGTCCGCACAACCATCGCGTCGAAGCGGGCGACGATCCGGCCCTCGCGCTGCCGCCCGAGCGCGCCGCGCTCGACCTGGTCGCGCTTCTGCGCCTGAGCCGCGACGACTACGTGACCCGCCTGCGCAAGAGTCCGATGAAGCGCGCCAAGCGCGAGGGACTGCAGCGCAACGCGGCGGTGGCGATGGGCAACCGCGGCGATGCGCGCTACGTGCCCGCCCTGATCGCCACGCTCGACGACGGTGCGCCGGTCGTGCGCCGCCACGCCGCCTGGGCGCTGGGACAGATCGCGACGCCGGCGGCGTGCGCGGCGATGCGCCGGGTCCGCGCGGCGCTCGCGGTCGGCGACGCGACCGCGGACGACGTCGCTTTGCGCGCGGAGATCGACGCCGCGCTCGCCGCCTGCGGCGCCGACGCCGGCGGATGACGCCCGGCGCAGCCGCGGCGCCCGACGCGGTTGACAGCGCTTTGTTTGCACGCCTATACTGACCTTTCCAGGTACGTAGGGATTCCTCTGTCCAAATTTGGCTTGACAGGCACCGGCGGCGATCGACGCAGATTCGCCGTACGGCCGCCGTCCGCACGGCCAGTACACATCGCACATCCCACCTGTTTCGCGCCGCGCCCTTCGCGCGCGGGCTTCTGCCGCCGGCCGCCTTCCGCGCCGCAGCATTGCCCGCGCCCCGCGGCGCCCGTCTTCCTCCGCTCGCTTCGGCGCGGCGGAATCCGATCGGGCGGCGTACGCCTGAACCACCTTCCTGTTCACCAACCCGCCCCCCCAACATCCCAACAACACCATGCAAGACGTAACTGACGCGCTGCTCGCGTCTGCCGACGACCTCGAAGAACGCGCCGAAGGTCGCATTATTCGTAGGTGTGTCCGAGACGAACCGGGTCTTCGACCACACGCCGGTGTCATCCTTGCGGATGACGTAGAACGACCCCGCACTGCGCTTCGCTTGGACGGTCTCTCGAATCATTGGGACGAACACGCTCCCACGGCTCAACTCGAACGTATCACCGAACCGGCCGTTGATGGTCGGCTCATCCGACTCGAAACGATGCGAGGTCCAACCGAGCGCGGGATCGCGCTCGAACACATAGATCGCACCCGCAGATGCCTGCCCGTTGACGCGCTCCGAGATCTGCCCGACGACGATCAGGTCGCCATCATGCATCAACGCGTCGCCGAAGGCGGCGCCACGCGTGGGGTTATCCGCGACCAACCTTGTCTGAGCCCAACCCGACGTCGCGTCGTAGTCGCTCACATAAAGCGCGCCCGCGTTGTCCTGGCCGCCAACGACCTCGTTGGGGACACCCACGAGGATGCGGTCCGGGGCGACCTCGATGTTTGCGCCGAATCGTGCGTTTTGCGTCGGCGTCGCCGCGATGAGGCGCTGCCTCACCCACGAACCTGATGCGTCGCGCTCGAAGGCGTGGATCGCGCCTGCGTTGAGCTCACCAGCTACGGTCTCATTGGGGGAGACTGCGATGAGGCGATCGGCGTCGACATAGGCCACATTCAAGCCTGCACCTGAGGTCGGAAACTCAGATGTCAGGTGCTGCGTCGTCCACACACCCGTGACGTCCTTCTCGGAGACGACGACCGCACCCGCGTTGGTCACACCCGAGACGGTCGCTGTGTTGTCGGGGTAGATGAGCCTCCCACCCTGCGCGATCACGAAGCCAAAGCGACCGAACTCGACGGGGTTCTCAGCCGTGACACGGTGCGTCGTCCACGCACCCGATGCATCTCGTTC
>JBCCOR010000458.1:0-4459 GCA_039025295.1 Acidobacteriota bacterium | reverse complement strand
GCCGAAGTCGCGGCAGCGGTGGGTGACGAGGGCGTCGAGCTCGACGAAGGTGCCGGGATCGAGCAGCAGCTCGACGCGCTCGCGCGCGGTCAGCTTGCCGGCCGCATGCTGGCGCTGGACGCGCGCCTCGCCGCCGCCGGCGCGGGCGGTCGCGAGACGGCGCTCGAGTTCGGCGCGCGCCGCGGCGGCGGGATCGGCGGCGGCGTCGGCGGGCACGGCGGACGTCGGGGTAGCGGATTCGGTCATCGATCGAGGGCTCCAGAAGCGTTCAGCGGAAACGCAAAAGCGCGGTGGGGACTTCCCACCGCGCCCGATCGTACCGCAAGCCCGGCCCCGCGCGGGGGCGCGCGGGCGCGATCAGGTCAATCGTTCGAAAATGCCGGCCGCGCCCATGCCGCCGCCGATGCACATCGTGACCATGCCGTAGCGCAGATCGCGACGATCCATTTCGTGCAGCAGCTGCGCCGTGAGCTTGGCGCCGGTCGCGCCGAGCGGATGGCCGAGGGCGATCGCGCCGCCGTTGACGTTGACGATCGCCTCGTCGAGCCCGGCCTCGCGGATCACCGCCAGCGCCTGGCAGCCGAATGCCTCGTTGAGCTCGATCAGCTCGATTTGATCGAGGCGCAGACCGGCGCGCGCGAGCGCCTTCGGAATCGCCCCGACCGGGCCGATGCCCATGATCTCGGGCGCGACGCCGGCGACGGCGTAGCTCACAAAGCGCGCCCGCGGCGCGAGGCCGAGGGCCTCGGCCTTGGCGCGCGACATCACCACCGCCGCGGCCGCACCGTCGCTCATCTGCGAGCTGTTGCCGGCCGTGACCGTGCCCTTGACGTGGAACGCCGGCCGCAGCCCGCCCAGGACCTCGGGGGTCGAGCCCGGGCGCGGCCCTTCGTCGGTTGCGAAGTGCTTGTCCGGGTCGCCGCCGGCGCCGTTGGCATCGTCGTAGCGGCGCAGCGGCACCGGCACGATCTCGTCGGCGAAGCGGCCGTTCTCGATCGCGTCGATCGCGCGCGCGTGCGAGCGCGCCGCGAACGCGTCGGCGTCCTCGCGGCTGACGCCGAACTGCCGCGCGACGTTCTCGGCGGTGTGGCCCATGCCGATGTAGATCTCGGGACGGGCGTCGACCAAGCCCGGATGCGGACGGAAGCAGAAGCCGCTCATCGGCACCGCGGTCATGCTCTCGACGCCGCCGGCGACGACCACGTCGGCCATGCCGGCGCGAATCTGCTGGGCGCCGAGCGCGATGGTCTGCAGACCGCTCGAGCAGAAGCGGTTGACGGTCTGGGCTGGCACGCTGTCGGGGAAACCCGCGTGCAGCGCCACGATGCGGCCCATGTTCAGGCCCTGCGGGCCCTCGGGCATGGCGCAGCCGACGATCACGTCGTCGATCTCGGCCGGATCGAGGCCCTCGGCGCGGCGCCCAGCCACGGCGCAGGCCGCCGCGCCGGAGTCGTCGGGACGCGGTTAGGCGAGCGCGCCGCGGTGGGCGCGGCCGACCGCGGTGCGCACCGCGCTGACGATGACCGCGTCGGTCGCGGCGTCGGGGGTGGGGGAAGTCGTCATCGCAAATCTCCTAGTTGCGCAGCGGTTTGCCGGTGGTGAGCATGTGGCGGATGCGGTCCTGCGTGGCAGCGGTCTGGGCGAGGGCGACCAGGCTCTCGCGCTCGAGGCGCAGGAAGTGCTCCTCGTCGACCCAGCGCCCGCGCGCGGCGCGGCCGCCGGCCAAGACGGTCGCCAGATAGCGGCCGATGTGGGCGTCGTGCTCGGTCGCCCAGCCCGACTGCTGCATGCCCCAGATGCCGAGCTGCAGCGCCGCGGCGACGCTGGCGCCGGCCGCCCACAGCGTCGCCGGCGCGTCGGCGACGTAGGTCTCGGCCATGTGCAGCGCCTCGCGCTTGGCCTCGTGCAGCAGATGATCGCGGTTCATCACGATGCGGTCTTCGTCGGTCAAGAAGCCCATCTCGTGCGCCTCCTGAGCGCTGCCGCTGACCTTGGCCGTGCCGACCAGCTGCAAGATCTGCTGCAGCGCCGGCAGCGGATCGACCTGCGGCGCGCCCTTGGCGCCGGGCTGCGCGCCCGCCGCCGCCAGGCTCGCGCCGAGCAGCCGGCGCACCAGCTCCAGCAGACCGCCGCCGGCCGGCACCACGCCGACGCCGACCTCGACCAGGCCGATGTAGCTCTCCGACGCGGCAACGATGCGGTCGACGCCGAGCGCGACCTCGCAGCCGCCGCCGAGCGCCATGCCGTGCACCGCCGCGACCACCGGCTTGGGCGCGCGCCGCAGCGCCACGAGCGCGTGCTGCAGCTGACGGCAGCCGTCCTCGAGCATCGACCAGTCTCCGGCCTCGAACGCCTGCACGAAGCCGTTGAGGTTGGCGCCGACGCTGAAGTTGGCGCCGTCGTTGCCGATCACCAGCGCGCGCCAGTGCTCGGTGCGCAGCCGCTCGGCGGCGCGGCTCATCATCGCTGAGATCGACAGATCGATCGCGTTCATCTTGCTCTCGAAGGCGAGCAGCAGCACGTCGTCGCCGAGATCGATCAGGCGCGCGCTGTCGTTGGCCTCGACCGTGTGCGCGTCGCGCACCAGCGACGCGACGTCGATCGCGTGCGGATCGCGCGGCAGATCGACGTAGGCCGCGGCGTCCCAGCTGTAGACGCCGATGACGCGGCCGTCGTCGTCGCGGCGGTAGAACGATTCGACGCCGGCGGCGAGCATCGCCTCGACCCACGGCGCGACCGCGAAGTCGCTGGCGCGCAGGCGCTCGGCGGTCGCGCGCACGCCCAGCGCGTCCCACAGCTCGAACGGCCCGGCCTCGTAGCTGAAGCCCCAGCGGATGGCGCGGTCGATCGAGGGCAGATCGTGGGCGATCTCCGGCGCCACCGCCGCGCTGTAGCGCAGGAGGCGCGCCACCGCCTGCCAGGCGAGGCGAGCGCCGCGGGCGTCGCGGAAATCGGGGCCGAAGAGCGCGCGCAGGCGGTCGCCGAGCGCGCGCGTCTTGCGCACCGCCGCCACCGACGGCAGATCGGGCGTCGTCGCCGGCGCGTAGTCGAAGGTCTCCGGCTGCAGCACCTCGAAGACCGGCTTTCCTTTGGCATCGCGCTGCTTCGTCTTGCGGTAGAAGCCCTGCTTGGTCTTGTTGCCCAGCCAGCCGCGCGCCTTCAGGCCGCCGATGATCGCGGCCACCGCCGGATCGACCAGCGCGTCGCGATGGTCGTCGTCGGGAATCAGGTCGTAGAGATTGCGCGCGACACCGTCGGCGACGTCGATGCCGACCAGATCCTGCAGGCGGAACGTGGCGGTCTTCGGCCGGCCGATCAGCGGACCGGTGACGGCGTCGACCTCCTCGAACGAGTAGCCCTCGCCGATCGCGTAGGCCATGACCTCGGCGCCGTGGACGCTGAGGATGCGGTTGCCGATGAAGTTCGGCGTGTCCTTGGTGCGCACCACGCCCTTGCCGAGGGTCGACGCGGCGAAGTGGGCGAAGGCGTCGAACGCGGCCGGATCGGTGTCGTCGCCGGCGATCAGCTCGAGCAGCTTCATGTAGCGCGGCGGGTTGAAGAAATGCGTGCCGAAGAAGTGCCGGCGGAAGTCGTCGCTGCGGCCCTCGACGATCTGGTGAATCGGCAGGCCCGAGGTGTTGGTCGTCACCAGCGTGCCCGGGCGCACCGCGGCTTCGACCCGCGCCATCAGGTCGCGCTTGATATCGAGCCGCTCGACCACCGCTTCGACCACCCAGTCGACCTCGGCGAGGCGGCTCAGGTCGTCGTCGAAGTTGCCGATCTCGACCCGCGTGCGCGCCGCCGCGCTGACGAACGATGGCGGCTTGAGCTTGGCGATGCGGTCGAGGCCGTCACGGGCCGGGCGGTCGCGCACGGCGCGGTCATCGCGGGTCAGGCCGCGTCGGGTCTCGGCCTCGCTGGGTTCGGAGGGGACGATGTCGAGCAGCAGCGCGTGGAGGCCGGCGTTGGCGACGTGGGCCGCGATCGCGGCCCCCATCGTGCCGGCCCCGAGCACCGCCACCCGCTCGATCGGTCGCGCGATCGGCTGGGTCATGACGTGATGTCTCGCAGGTCGAAGATCCATGGACGGCGGTCGTGCGCGGGCGAGGCGCGCGACCGATGCGGGTTAGAGGCCGCGGCAGAAGGCCGCGGCGCGCGGAGGCGTCTAGGATACCGCGCTGTCGTCCACTTCGCGTACCGGTTCGGGCCGGTGGATGTAAAAGCCCTGGGCGTAGGTGATGTTCAGCGACCGCACCAGGCCGAGCACGCGCTCGTTCTCGATCCACTCCGCCACCGTCGACATGCCCATCACGTGGCCGACCTCGTGGATCGACTTGACCATCGCCTGGCGGATCGGATCCTGGTCCATCTCGCGGATGAAGTCGCCGTCGATCTTGAGCACGTCGACCGGCAGATTCTGCAGATAGCCGAACGACGACAGGCCGCTGCCGAAGTCGTC
>JBCCOR010000457.1:0-4459 GCA_039025295.1 Acidobacteriota bacterium | reverse complement strand
GGTTCTTCGATTCCTCCGAAGCACCTGGCCAGCCGGCTGGCCACGACGCGCGGATGTCGCGCGGACGCGGCAGGCCACTCGCATCAGGGACGACGTCGACACGCAGCCCGCTCGCATGGTCGATGCGCGTCGCCATGCCGCTGACGTCGTAGTCGATCCCGTTCAAGAAACCCGGGATCGACGCGAGATAGCCGCGGCTGGTGCGACGCGTTTGCGCGCTCGATGGCCCGCCGCCGCCGCTGACGCACGCGGCGTGCGTGCAGCGCGGATAGGTGAGTTGGGTCACGCTGCCGAGCGCGTCGTGCTGCCACGCCTGCGTGAAGCGCTGCCCGCCGCTGACCGCGGTCGTCTTGCGCGACACCGCGCCGCCCGGGCCATCGTGCGCATACGTTTCGGTGACCGCGATGTCGGTCAGGAGCGACGGCGACCACGGGATGCGGATCCAGTTGTGGCCGATCGCCTCGATCAAACGGTTCGTCGAGCGGCCCGACGTGCCGTAGACGAACGATTGCCACGGACGATCCGAGCTCGTCTCGCGAACTTGTGTGAGGCGCTCGTACGCGTCGTAGCTGAAGAGCAGATCGCTCGTGCCGTCGATGACGCGATGCGCGCGGCCTCGGGCATCGTAGAGGCCGTACGCTGTGCGTCCGCTCTCGGGATGCGCCTCCGACAGCAAGAAGCCGCGGCCGTCATAGTCCCACCGGCGCGTCTGCGTCGCGCCGCCGCCGCGTGGCTGGATCGTCGCGATGCGCAGCCTGTCTGTAACGTCGTACGTGTATCTCGCCTCGGCGCCGCCCGCGGGCTCGACGACCTGCAGCAGCCGGCCGCGGGCGTCGTAGCGCTCGATCGTCGAGTACGCCGTCTGACCGTGCTCGCTCGTCGCGACCTTCTGTGTGCGCACCACCTCGCGAATGCCGCGGTAGGTGTAGTCGACGCGCGCGCCGTCGGGCTGCGTGATGCTTCCGGGACGGCCGAAGGCGTCGTAGGCCGCGTAGGTCGTCCAGCGCGCGGGCTTGCCGCCGCCGTGCCAGGTCGAGACGCGCTTCAGCTCCCCGGATGCGTGGCGCTCGGTGATGCGCTGGGCCCACACGGCGCCGGGCATCAGCCGGCGTTCTTTCCACAAGCGGCCGAAACCGTCGAAATAGAGCTCTTCGCGCGCGATCGGCGTCGCCGTCATCGCGCCGTTTGGGCGGTAGAACAGCTCCATTTTCGGACCGGTGTCAACAATCGAGTGACGAATCTGCACCCACGCGCCACCGTGCGATGCACTCGGCTTCACTGCCGTGACGCGATGAAGCTGGTCGTAGTCGTAGGCAATCTCGAGACCGGCGGCGTCGCGCTCCGACAGAACGACGCCCGACGGGTCGACCGTGCGGTCGAGCAGATACCAGTCGGCGCCGCGGTACTTGGACTTCGTGCGGACGCCGTGCTCGTAGGTGTGATCGATCGTCACCTCGCCGCCCGCGGCGAGCGCGTCGAGCACGTGCTGAGGGAGATTCTTGAAGGGGTTTTCGTACTGAGGTGGCTCGCCGGCGGCCAGTGTCACCGCGAAGACGGCCAGCACAGCAGCGAAGAAACACGACAGGAGAAGACGGGATTGAGGCATGGGCCCTCCTGGAAGAAATGAGTCTCTACTTGACTAAACGGTTCCAGGAGGCCGAATCACGAAGTTCAAGACCAGATTTTTTGCGCCAATCAAAAAGCGGCGGTGCCGCCGAAGCGACACCGCCGGAGGGCAGAGGACGTGACCGGGAGGGACGGTCACGTCGGGGATTCAGACGATTCGGACGCTCACTTCGGCTCGCCGCCGCCCGGCGGGTTGCCCGGGCCGACGCAGGTCACGAGCTGACTCTGGCGACCGCCGAAGCTCTCGCCCCAGGAGGAACTCGAGGCGTTGTAGCCGAGGAAGCCGTGGACCTCGCCCGAGCAGGTTGGCCGCACGGTGAAGGTCGCCGAGCGGGTGGCGCCCGGGGCCACCGTGCCGACGTTGCGGCTGCTGCTGCCGATGATCACCCAGCCCGAGGGCACGGAGATGCCCAGCACGGTGTTGTAGGCGTTGAGCTCACCGTTGTTGCGCACGGTCATCGTCACCGTTTCGGTCAGGCCCGAGACGCCGATGATGCCCGGGCCGGTCGGCGCCAGCACAGGCGGCTGGACGCGGACGAAGTTCTCCTCGGTCGCCAGGGCGTAGCTCTCCGAGGAAAGATCGCCGTCGAGCGAGCCGTAGATATCGACCTTGAGCACGGTGTCCTGGCTGCTGTCGACCGCGATCTGCTCGACGTTGTCGACGCCCGAGGCGCTGCTCTCGAGATGCGTGCCGGTGGTGGCGTGGTAGGCGCGCAGATCGAGATCGGTCAGCTTCAGGGCGACATCGGGCAGCAGGAAGCGCTCGTTGACGTGACGGTGCCAGACCAGCGTGGCCTTTTCGTTGGTGAACATCTGGCCGCGGTAGAAGCGATGCTCCGGGGTCGAGGTCGAGGTGTTCTTGTCGACGGTGTCGATGAAGAGATCGGTGCCGTTGAACCACGCCTCCCAGAGATCGAGATAGCCCCAGCCGTAAGTCTTGTCCCAGTGGCTGCCGTTGACCTGGCCGTCGTCCGACGTGTCGCCCGAGGTGCCGCCGTCGTCCCAGGCGTCGGCCGCGTTGATCAGCACCGCCTTCGAGGCGCGCGGGTCGTCGTTGCCGCGCAGGTCGGTGACCAGGAGCGCCGCGCCCGCAACGTGCGGCGCCGCCGCGCTCGTACCGCCGAAGTCGATGAAGTCGGGGTTGCTGCCCTGCCAGTCGTTGTTGGTGGTGCGGGTGTTCTTACCCGGCGCGGTGATGTCGGGCTTCTTGCGACCGCCGATCGTCGGTCCGCGGCTGCTCGAGGCGGTGATCACGTCGTCGCCGCGGGCGACGGTGTTCATGTCGTTCATGTTGGCGACGGTGATGACGTTGTAGGCCGAAGCCGGACGGCCGAGCGTCGACGTGCCGTTGCCGAAGTTCGAGGCCGACTTGGCCACCAGCACGCGATGGTCTTCGACCAGGTTGTCGTAGAAGCGATCGAAGCCGTCGTAGTCCTCGCTGACCATGCCGTAGTTCCAGCTCAGGTTGATCGCTTCCGGATCGTCGTGGCCGCCGCCGACCATCCAGTCGGCGTCGCTCTCACCGTCGCTGGCGTCGCCGACCAGCATCGCGTCGAGGCCGAAGGCGATGCCGCGGAAGCTCGCGTGGTCGCTGGCGATCACGCCCGCCACCGCCGTGCCGTGGCCGTTGCTGTCGGTGCTGCCGTGGTCGCTGAAGAAGCGTAGATGATCGAGGTTCGGATGATTCTGCTGGACGCCGGTGTCGAGCACGCCCGCGTCCCAGACGCCGCCGTCGATGCCGTTGGCCCAGAAGCCGCTCGCCACGCCCAGACTGGTCTGGTGGTTGTCGAGATCGGGCGCGCCGACGTTGACCGGTGCGATCTGCGCGATCGCCGGATCCTCGGCGAGAAGGCCCAGGTATTTGCCCGGCAGCCGGACGCGGGCGCCGTTCTGGCTGACGATCGTCTGCAGCACCGCGCCGTCGAGGGCACTCGCGGCGTCGGCGAGATAGGCCTGGTCGCCGGCGATCGCGCGCTCGGTCTGGCGGCGGATCTCCGCCTGCATGACGCTCTGCAGGGTGTCGACCGTCTCGTGCGCCTCGCGCACCTGGGCGCGCTGGGCGTCGGTCAGGCGAAGCAGACCGCGCTCGGCCAGCTCCGCCACGCCGCGCTCCTCGTCGGGCGTCAGGCTGACCGACGGCCGAAGCTGGCGCTGAATCGCCTGGACGTCCTCGGCGTGGGCCGCGAGCTCGGGTGCGTAGAGATCCCGCACCTGCGCCGCGATCGCCGTGCCGGGCTGGTTGCGCAGCCAGACCATGACCTCGATCGGCTCGCTGCCCCGCTCCAGGGCGGCGCGCAGCAGCGCGTCGTCGATCGTCGGCCGCGGGTTGTCCCGCTCGTACTGCGCCAGCGCGGCGGCGTCGTAGACCTGGCCGTCCTTGATGTAGACCACCGCGCCGTCCTCCGCGAGGTTCTTGCGCTGGATGAAGTGCGTGCCGTCGCTGGCGACGTAGGTTTCGACCAGCGTCTGGGGCGCGCCGTCGTTCTTCGGGCTGTCGCCGCGATCGGCGTCCTGGGCGAGGGCCGGCGTGGCCAGACCGAGCAGGGCCAGGCCCGCGATGCCGAGCTGCGCCGGGCGCAGGATGATCGAGCCGATCGAAGGCTTGACGGTTTCCGTTTGACTGTTCATTGACCGATGAATCATGTGTGCCATGATGCGTGACCTCGCTGTTGAAAGTCGCTGTGGAACGGTTGAGGGCTGTCGGGGAGAAACGGCGGCGGCTGTGGCGCAGCGGATGGATGCGGTTGGTTCCCGTCACGCGCGGGCTTGGGGCTCGTCATCCGCGGCGCCTTTTTACGTCGCGTTCAACAGGCCTAACGAATCAGCCCCGGCG
>JBCCOR010000456.1:0-4483 GCA_039025295.1 Acidobacteriota bacterium | reverse complement strand
GCGGCCGCGCTCGACCGCGATCTCTTCAACGTCGAGCTCGAGCAGGCCCTGGCCGACGAAGCGCGGACCAAGGCCACCCGGCGCAGCGCCGAGGCGGAGTACCAGCGGGTGCGCCTGCTCTTCACCAGCGACAACGCGTCGCGCAACGAGCTCGACACGGCGCTGGCCAACGCGGAATCGGCGAAGGCGTCGTTCAACGCCGCGGTCCAGACCGTTCGACTGGCGCGGCTGAACCTCGGCTACACCCGGCTGACGGCGGCCGACAACTGCGCGGTGGCCGCGCTGAGCGTCGAGGTCAGCGAGAACGTCGGCGCCGGGCAAACCGTCGCCCGGGTCAACTGCGGCAAGGGCTGGGAGGTGGTCCTGGCCGTGCCGGAGAGCCTGATCGCCTCGTTCGAGGACGGCATGCCCGGCGTCGCTCGGTTCCCGTCGGTGCCGAATCAGACCTTCGAGGGCACGGTCAGCGAAGTGGGCGTCGGCACCGGCGACGCCCGAACGTTCCCCGTCACGCTCGCCCTGGCCACCGTCCCCGAGGACATCCGCTCCAACCTCGCCGCCGAGGTGACGTTCCGCTTCGCCGACCGCGGCGCCGATCCAGCGGGCACCGACCGCCTGTACGTACCGCCCGCGGCGGTGATCCAGGACGAGCTGGGCACCTTCGTCTTCGTCGTGCAGCCCAGCGGCGGCGACAGCCCGCCGGGCGCGGCCGCGCTCGAGCGGCGGGCGGTGGACGTCGGCGAGATCTCCGAGCTCGGGCTCGAGGTGCGCGCCGGTCTCGCGGTCGGCGAACGCATCGTCACCGCCGGCCAGATCCACGCCCGCGACGGCATGCTGGTGCGCGAGCCGACGCCGTGACGACGCAGGGCCTGCCATGAACCTCACCGCCGCCGCCATCCGCTACAACCGCGTGACGATCGTGGCCGTCCTGGCGCTCTTCGTCAGCGGCCTCTCGTCCTACGTGCAGCTGCCCAAGGCCCAGGACCCGGGCTTCACCATCCGCACCGCCACGGTGACGACGCTCTTCCCGGGCGCCAGCCCGCAGCGCGTCGAGGAACTGATCACCGACGCGATCGAAGAGAAGATTCAGGAGATGCCGGAGGTCGACGAGATCACCAGCGAGTCGATCAGCGGCGTCTCGGTGGTCACGGTCAACTTCAAGGACCGCTACGACGACATGCCGCCGATCTTCGACGATCTGCGTCAGAAGGTCGAAGACGTCGTTCCCGAGCTGCCGGCGGGCGCGGTGACGCCGTCGGTGAACGACGAGTACGGCGACACCTACGGCCATCTCTACAGCCTCGTCGGCCCCGGCTTCACGCCGAAGGAGCTGCGCGACGCCGCCCTGGACGTGCGCGACGCGCTGCTCAAGGAGCCCGACATCGCCAAGGTGAACCTCTTCGGCGATATCGAAGACGCCATCTACATCGAATACAACAACGCGCGCCTCACCGAGCTCGGCGTCTCGCCGCAGCAGCTCGAGGGCGTGCTGCAGTCGCTGAACATCCTGGCCTCGGGCGGCGACATCACCATCGGCCGCGAGCGGATCACGCTCGAGCCGACCGGCAACTTCGACACCGTCGAGGATCTGCGCGAGGCGATCGTCGAGATTCCTGGCAGCCGCGCGCTTGTCCGGCTGCGGGACATCGCGACGATCGACCGCGCCTACGAAGATCCGATCCGCGAGAAGGTGCGCGTCGACGGTGAGGACGGCATCTCGCTCGCCATCTCCATGCGCGACGGCGGCAACATCCTGACGCTGGGCGAGCGCCTCGAGACGCTGACCCGCCGGCTGGAAGCCGATCTGCCGCTGGGCATGGAGCTGCGACCGATGTTCCGGCAGTCGACGCTGACCGGCGCCAGCGTCGACGCGTTCGTCAGCAACCTGGTGCAGGCGGTGCTCATCGTGATCCTGGTGATGATCGTCTCGCTGGGCGTCCGCACGGGGCTGGTCGTCGCCTCGCTGATCCCGGTGGTGATGGTTTCGACCTTCGTCCTGATGTCGGTCTTCGCCATCGGCATCGACCAGATTTCGCTCGCCGCCCTGATCATTTCGCTCGGGCTGCTGGTCGACAACGCGATCGTCGTGGTCGAAGCGGTCATCGTCCGCCGCCAGAACGGCGAGGACGCGATCCCGGCCGCGATCAGCGCCGCCGGCGAAATGATGGTGCCGCTGATCATCTCTTCGCTGACCACCGCCGCGGCGTTCACGCCGATCGCGCTGGCCGAGTCGGCGGTCGGCGAGTTCACGGCCTCGATCTTCTACGTCGTGACCATCGCGCTGCTGCTGTCGTGGACCATGGCGATGACCTTCATCCCCATGCTGACGCCGTTCATCAAGGTCGAACCGAAGCCCAAGGTCGCGGACGGCGACGAATTCGACGGCGCCTTCTACCGCGGCTACCGGCGGCTGCTCGCCGTTGCGATCCGCCATCCGCTCGTATTCTGCGCGCTCGTGATCGCGCTCTTCGCGCTGTCGATGGTCGGCATGGGCTCGGTGCCGCAGGTCTTCATTCCGCCGTCCGAAGACGCCGTCCTGACCGCGACCCTCGAGCTGCCGCCGGGCTCCGACATCGAGGCGACGGAAGCGCTGATCGAGGATCTCGACCGCTTCCTCGCCGCGCAGCGGATCGCCCCCGGGGACCCGACGTTCGGCGACGACGCGACCGTCGGCACGCGCAGCTGGACGAGCTACATCGGCTCCGGCGGTCCGCGCTTCGTGCTGTCGTTCTCGCCGGAGAACCCGCGCAGCGAAGTCGCGACCGTGATCCTCAGCGTCAACAACAGCGCGTCGCTGGATCCGATCAAGCTGGCGATCGAGCAGTTCATCTTCGAGAGCCATCCCGACGCGCGGCTGCAGGTCAAGCGGCTGGCCAACGGTCCGCCGGTGGCCTATCCGATCGAGATCAAGCTCTCCGGGCCCGAATTCGACGAGCTCTTCGCGCTGCAGTCGGCGATCAAGTCGAAGCTGTGGGAATACGACGTCGTCACGGCGGTGCAAGACACCTGGGGTCCGCAGAGCAAGAAGCTGATCGTCGACGTCGACCAGGCCCGCGCCTTCCGCGCCGGCGTCTCCAACATCGACATCGCGACCTCGCTCAACGCCAGCCTTGCCGGCATGGAGATGACCGAGTTCCGCGAGCAAGACGAAACCATTCCGGTGATCCTGCGCACCGAGGGCACCGACCGCGACGATCTGCGCAAGCTCGAGAACCTGAGCGTCTTCTCGCAGAGCAGCGGCGCGGTGGTGCCGCTCAGCCAGGTGGCTCAGGCGCGGGTCGTGTGGGAGCCGGCGCGCATCGAGCGGCTCGATCGCGTGCGCATGATCACGATCCAGGTCCAGCTCCGGCTCGGCGTGACGGTCGCCGAGGTGCTCGACACCTTCCGTCCGTGGCTGAACGATTACCAGACGACCTGGAAGCCCGGCTACGGCTACTTGGAAGGCGGCGAAACCGAGGAGTCCGACAAAGCAGCCGTCTAGGTGGTCGCGGCGCTGCCCTTCGCCGTGGTGGCGATCGTGATGCTGCTGGTGCTGCAGTTCAACTCGATCCGCAAGTCGGGCATCGTGCTGATCACCATTCCGCTCGGCCTGATCGGCATCGTTGCGGGCCTGTTGATCACCGGCTCGAGCTTCGGCTTCTTCACCTTCCTCGGCCTGATCTCGCTGGCCGGCATCGTGATCAACAACGCCATCGTGCTGCTCGACCGGATCAAGCTCGAGATCGAGGAAAACGGCCTGGCGCCGAGCGCCGCGATCGTCGAAGCCAGCCAGCAGCGCGCGCGGCCGATCCTCCTGACCACGGCGACCACGATCGGCGGCATGATCCCGCTGTGGCTGGGCGGCGGTCCGATGTTCGAGACGATGGCCGTGGCGATCCTGTTCGGCCTGCTCTTCGCGACCGTCATCACGCTGCTGCTGGTGCCGGTGCTCTACGCGGTGCTCTACCGCACGGAGACGCGCGGCACGTCGAAGCCGGCGGCGAAGGCGTCCGGATCCGCGGCGCGGTCGGGCGTCGGCGAGGGCGCGCAGGCCGCGACGTGATCGCATCGCTCGTCTGGGGCGTCCTCGTGACGCTGCTCACGGTCGCTCTGCACATCGCCGGTCTGGTCCACGTCGGCCAGCTGGTGAGCCTCCTGATGCCGCCGCCGCGCTTTGCCCGCAGCGCCCTGCACCGCGCGCTGTTCCTGAGCGTGGCGGTGCTCCTGATGATCCTGCTCCATCTCGTCGGCGCGGGGATCTGGGCGCTGATCTACTGCGCGGTCGGCGAGTTCGATGCGTTCTCGACCGCGCTCTACTTCTCCGTGGTCACGGCCACCTCGCTCGGCTACGGCGACATCACGCTCTCGGAGAGCTGGCGCCTGCTGGCGATCTTCGAAGCCATGGCCGGCCTCCTGCTCTTCGGTGCCAGCACGGCGGCGGTCTTTCAGCTGATGGTCAAGACGCTGCCGGATCCCTTCGCGCCCTGACGCGGCGATCCGACCGCGG
>JBCCOR010000455.1:0-4498 GCA_039025295.1 Acidobacteriota bacterium | reverse complement strand
CGCGACCGCCTGCACGCCCGCATCGCGCAGCGCCGCAATCTCCGCCTGTACCGCTTCGAGGCGACGCGCGCGGGTTGCGGCGAGGTCGTCGAGTCCGCTGTTGTAGGCGCGGACCTGCTCGGTGAGGGCGGTCAACGCGCGGATGTTGGAGCGCACGCCGAGCGCGCCTTCGATTTGCGCCTGCAGCTGTTCGCGTTGCGCGGCGATCTCGGCGTGGGTCAGCGTGAGCGCGTCGGTGCGCACCAGGCCGAGCGCCTCGACGGCCTGCAGCGTTTGACGCTCGGCGCCGATGATCGCGTCCATCGCCGCGGCGATCTCGAGACCGGCCCGGCCAGCGGCCGTCATGCGCTGCTCGGCGGTGTCGAGCGCCTTCGCCAGGTCGAGGGCAGCGCGCAGGGCATCGGCGTCGCCGACATCGGCGTTCTCGAGCGCCGCGGCAACATTGGGACCGACGCCCGTCACGTCGCCGCGGCGTAGCGCCTCGGCGGCGGCGAACTGGATCGCCTCCTCGATCGATTCGAAGCTGGCCAAGAACGTGGCGGTCCCGTGTTCCCGCACGCGGACGCGCCAATATTCACGGTCGCGCCGCGCCTGAATTTCCATCTCTGGAATCGCCGCGCTGACCGTGCCGCCGATCGAGGTCACCAGGCCGAGGACAGCTTGTTCGAACGCATCACCCGCATCGCCGAGTGCGGCGCTGCCGCCGATGCTGAGCCGATCGACGTCGCCGCCGGCGCGGAGCTTGGGCCCATCCCGCCGCTGCGCGTTGTTGCGCGCCATGATCTGCTGCGTTGCGTAGAGCACACCGGCCGTTGCGGCCAGGCCCGTGGCGAACGTGCTCAAACCTGCCAGCGAACTCCCTCCCGATACCGCCGAGCCGCTGAAAAACATCGACCCTTCGAACGCGCGGCCGAGCAGACCGGAAATGCCCTGCCAGGCTCGCGTGAGCAATCCGATCTGGCCAGCCGCATTGCCGGTACCGCTCGCACCTCCTGCGCCCGTCACCTGCACGGTGAACTGCTGCCGCACCCACGCGCGCAGGAACTCATCAAGCGCATCGAAGAGGGAGGATCGCAAGCTGTCGATCATCGCGCCGAGGACGTCGCCGCCGCCGTTGGCCGCTTCGCGCAGCGCCGCACTGAGTGCGTCACCAAAGCTATCGGCGACCGCGGCATTGCGCGCCTCCATCCACGCATAGTCGTCGCTGAGCGTGTCGGTGTCGACGTCGGCCTCGATCTCGATGGGTTCGAGGCTCTCGTCGGGAACGAGCAGCTGCACGCCAAACGGACCGAACGTAGTGCGGCCCTGGCTGAGAATGCGATTGGCTTCGAGGACGTCGCGTAGCCGCTGCTGTTCCTTGACCAGGTTCCTGACGGTTTGAATCGTGCGCGCATCGACCGGGCCGAGTCCGCGCACGCGTTCGAAGACCTGCGCCATGAGCTCGGTTTCTTCACGCGCCGCGTCGGCCGCGGTGCGTACCTGTAGCAAACCGCCGCTGTAGAGCGCCTGCGCGCGCTGCATCTCGCCCGCTTCGCTGGCGGCCTTCGCGATGGCCTGCGCCATGACCTCCAACTCGGCGACGGCCTGCCGCTGTCCGTCGATGCGCACGCGGATCTCTTGATCGCGCGCGACGGACGAAAGGCCCTGCGCCAGCGCGGCGACCTCCGCGAGCTGGGCAGGACTCGCGATGCGCGCGTCGCCGATGAGCGACAGGGCGCGCTGTGTGTCCTTGGCGTTGAGACCCAGCTTGGCGAGCCGTTCTTCGAGCTGACTGCGTCGCGCGAGCGCGGTCATCTCGTCCTGCAGACGCTGCGTCAGCTCACCGGCGACCTTCAGCGGCTTCTCGAGATCCTCGACGGGCTTGCGCAGTGCCTTCAACCGATCGGCGAGTGCGTCGCTGCGCTGTTCGAGTTCGGCCTTGGCGCGCTTGGTTTGTAGGGCCTCAACCTTCGCATCGCGCAGTGCGCCGTTCAGCGCGACGACGTGCGGACTCGCCTGCTGCGTTCGCTGCGCGTACTCGATTTCGGCCTGCGACAGATTTTTCAGCGCGTGTTCGTGCTGCTCGACGCGCGTGCGCGCCTCGGCGAGCTGCGCATCCTGCGCGGCGATCGCGTCCGCGGTTTCGCGCAGCGCGGCTTGCAGTGCGCTTGCGTCGCCGGTCTCGAGGAGCATCGCCGTCTCTTCGCGCATGCGGCGCATCGCCTCGGACGGCGCGACGAGCTCCGCAATCCCCGCGTCGAGGTTGGCGTTCACCCGGTCGAGAACGGCCGACACCGCGAGTCCGGCCGCACCGATCGCGGCGAGATGCGGCAGGACGGCGACGAAGGCCACGCGCAGCTTCGTCACCTTGGCCGCGAGGCTGGCTACCTGCGGCGACATCGTGGCCGCCGCGGTACCGGCTCCGCTCAACTGGCCGGCGAACGCTGCGAACGCCGGACTGCCCGCGGCGGTGAGCGTGACCAGCTGGACGAGCGCACCGCCCGCGCTCTGCGCCCAGCCGGCGAGCTTCAGCGCAACCAGCGCCGTAACGGCCTCGTCGAGGATGCCCGCGGCTTCGGCTACGTCGAGGACGCGCGTAACAACCGGCCCGACGCGCCGGGCGACCTCAGCGAACGCCTGCGCGGCGACGCTGAGCGGGCGGATGATGCCGCGCGCGACGTCGTCGCCGTAGCGTGCCGCCACGTCGGCCGCCGTCTCGAGCATCTCGGCGACGGTGCGCAGCTGCGCGCCGAGCCATTCGGCCGCATCGCGCGCGTCGTCGCTGCGCGCCATCTCGTCGAGTCGCTGCACGAACGATCGCATCGCGCCGTTGGCCGTTTCGCCCAGGATCAGGCGCAATTCGCTGACACCCGACGCCAGCGCCAGCGCGTCGCCGCGCAGGTTGTCGCCCATCGCGACCGCGCCCGAACGCGCGACGCCGACGGCGGAGGTCTGCAGATCGGCGACGCGCGCGAGGACGTCGTCGACCTCGTCCACGAGAATGCCGAGCTGCGTTCCCGCTTCGCGGCCGACGAGCGCGAACGTGTCGTCGAAGTCGACGCCGTTCAAGGTCTGCAGGACGCTGAGCAGGCCCTTGGTGCGCACGTCGAGATCGTCGACGGAGAGGCCGACGCGCGACAGGGCGTCGCGCGCGCGGGGCGAAGCGTTCTGCAGATCCGCGAGTGCGGCCAAGATGCTGCGAATGGCCGTACCTGCATCGGCGCCGCGCTGTCCTTTCTGGGCGAGTGTTGAAAGTAGGGCGCTGACCTCTTCAATGGTCAGTCCGAAGCGCGCGCCGGCTGGCGCGGCTTTGACGAGCGACGCGGCCAGATGATTGATGTCCTGGTTCGAGGTTCGGGTCGATCGCGCGAGGACGTCGACGACGCGCTGCGACTGACCCGCATCCAACTCGAAGATGCGCAGGCTCTGCGCTGCGAGATCGGCGGCGCTGGCTAGCTTGATGCCTTCGCCTTGGGCGAGATCGAGGGCATCGGCGACGACGGTCATCGTTTCGCGCACGTCGAGACCGGCGCGGACGAGCGCCTCTTGGCCGCTGCCTGCGGCTTTAGCATCGAAACCCGTGCTGGCGAGGCCGACTTCACGGGCGTTTCGTGCGAGCTGCGCAAGCTCCTCGTCCGACGCCGACGCAACCGCGCCGACCTTCGCCATTTGCGCACCGAACGCGCTCCATTCGTCGATCGCGTCGCGCACGCCGCGCGTGGCGGCGTAGCCCGCGCCGAGACCCGCGACGGCGCGGCCGAGCGCCAGGGTCGGCCCCACGGCGGCGGTCGCTTCCTGGCGCGCGCTGCGCAGCAGGCGGTTGTGCTCGCGCTGGGTGATCAGGCCCGATGCGAGCGCGCGGTTGAGCGTCGACTGTGCGCGGCTGACGTCGAGGAGGGCGCGCGCGTACGGGTCGTAGCGTCGCGTGAGGCCGACGATCTGCCGCGATGTCCGCCTGTACTCGCGATACTGCTTGCGCAGCGCCTTGCGCTGTTCGCCGGCAACCTTCCCCGCATGACCCTGCGCCCTGGCGAAGTCGTCGAAGCTGCCTTGCAGGGTGTCGAGCGCGCGAACGAGCGACTGCGGGCGCCCCTCGAAAACGACGGTGTGGTTCGACTGGGACATCTACGTGCTCCGCCGCGCGTCGCGTTCGCGCGCTTCCTGCTCGTCGCGCTGACGCGTGCGCTCGAGATCGATCCAGGTGCCTTCGAGGGCGTCGAGGCGCGCCGTCCACCACGGCTGATAGACGCGCGGCACGTGGCGATCGAGCCACGCTTGCACGCGATCCCACGGCAGCCGCGCCAGGCCGCTGAACGTCGCGGGGCGCATGCTGCTCAGCGGACGGCACCAGGCGTCGAAGAGCTGTGCGAGCGCGTGACGCCTTGGATGACCGCGCGGCAGATGCTCGCCAACCTCGACGACGCCGTCGTAGACCTTCGCGGATGCATCTTGTGCTTTCTCGGTCATCGACGCGATGCGTGCGTCGATCGCTTTGATGACCTCGGGTGAACCGCGTTCG
>JBCCOR010000454.1:0-4511 GCA_039025295.1 Acidobacteriota bacterium | reverse complement strand
TCCGCGTCAGGATGAATCGCTAGCCTCGCGGCGCGCATGCCTCAGCGCAGCCTGCGAACCACTGCGGCTCGTGCGCTAGCATGCAGTTCTTCCGAAGTCGCCGCCCCGGCGCGCTTCGCATCGCACGATCATTCGAGGAGGATTCCCACATCATGCAACCCTTCCCCCGCGTCGCCGCGCGCCGCGTCGGCCTGCTGATCGCTGCGGCCGCGACCCTGCTGCCGCTCGCCGCCACCGCCCAGAACAACTGCGCCGACGTCAAAGTCCGCACCTGGCATCCCAACGGCGAGGTCGTCTGGACCGAGCTGAACGAGGCCGTTTCCGTCCCGGCCGGGCGCGAGGCCCACATCTATCTCCACATGCGCGCCCGCGGCCCCGAGCCGTACTCGACGCAGGCGACGATCGGCTATCCGCAGGCGTTCGGCGCCGGCGGACGCGAGCAGGACGTCGCGAAGCACGTGCGCATGGAGAAGCAGAACGACGACGATCGCCGCGCCGGACGCATCCGCTTCCGCACCGCCGCGGCCGGGCGCACCCAGCTCGGCTACCAGATCACCGGCGTCAAGTCGCCCGGCGATCTCAATCAGCTCGCCCAGCGCTGCCGCACCGGCTTCATCGACATCGTCGTGCGCGAGGCCAAGAACCGCGACGGCCGCGGCGACGGCGGCAGTGCCGCGCCGCCGAAGGGCGGACCGCAGACCGATGATCCGGCGACCCAGCTCGTCGCCGATCTCTATCAGGCGCTCCTGCGCCGCGACGCCGGCGAGGTCGATCCGGGCTTCGTCAGCACCGTGCGCAGCAAGACCGTCGACGGTCTGATCGAGGTCGCCACCGCGATCACCCGCTCCGACGAATTCCGCACCCAGGCCCTGCGCCGCGCCGCCGACAAGCACGGTTCGTCGCTCGATGGCGAGCAGCTGCGCGCGCGCCTGCTGCGCGACATCTACGACGATCTCTACGGCTCGGGTGCGCCCGCGCCGCGCGCCTACGAGCAGGATCTCGACGCACTCACCGTCTGCCTCGCCGAGCGCCGCGACGCCGACAGCGCCTGCGCCGAGCTCGGCCGCAATCTCGTCCGTTCGCCGCTCTACACCGAGCATCAGCGCGACCTGATCGAGCAGATGATGCGCCGTCGCTGACGACGCCGATGCCCGCGATGCTCGACCGAGCGCGCGCCGGAAGCGTGCGGTGAACCGCCAGCGTGCGATCACCGTCGCCCTGGTGGCGCTGCTCGGTCTCGTCGCCGCGCTCGGCGTCTTCGATCCGCTCTTCGACGCGGGCGACGTGCCCGCGCCGGCGCGGGTCGCGCTGATCATCCTGACGATGGCGGCGGCGCTGTGGATCACCGAGGCGCTGCCGCTTTTCGTCACCAGCCTGCTCATCCTCCTGCTCTGCCTGACCTGGCTGCGCGCCAGCCTGCTCGCGCACGACGTCGTCGTGGCGCGCGAGCGCTTCACCGCGCCGTTTTTTTCCGACGTCATTCTGCTCTTCCTCGGCGGCTTCGTGCTCGCCGCCGGACTGCGCAAGTACCAGCTCGACGAACAGATGGCGCGCTGGGTGATGCGCCGCTCGCACGGCTCGGTGCCGCGCCTGATCGCCGGCATCATGGCGATCACGGCCGTGCTCTCGATGTGGCTGAGCAACACCGCCACCGCTGCGATGATGCTCTCGCTCTGCCTGCCGATCGTGAGCAATCTGCGCGAGGGCGATCCGCATCGCCAGGCGATCGTGCTCGCCGTGCCGTTCGCCGCCAACATCGGCGGACTCGGCACGCCGATCGGCAGTCCGCCCAACGCGATCGCGATCGAATACCTGCGCAACCTCGACGCCGCGCCCAGCTTCGCGCGCTGGATGCTGGCCAACGTGCCGCTCGCGGCGGTGCTGCTGGCGATCGCCTGGCTGCTCCTGACGCGCATGTACCGCGGCGATCCGACGCCGCCGACGCTCGACGCCGCGCCGCTGTCGCTCGCGCCGACGCCGGCCCGCCGACTGACGCTCGCCGTCACGCTCTTGACCGCGCTCGGCTGGCTGACGACCGGCTTCCACGGCCTGTCGGCGGGCACGGTCGGCCTCGTGCCGGTGGTGGTGCTCTTCGGCGTCGGCGCGCTCAGCGCGCGCGACCTGCGCCGCCTGTCGTGGGACGTGCTGCTGATGATGGGCGGCGGCCTGTGCCTGGGCGCGGCGATCGCGGTCAGCGGGCTCGCCGATTGGCTGGTCGCCCGCCTACCGCTCGAAGGCGCGTCGACGTATGCTGTGGTGCTGGTTTTCGGCGTGACCGCGTGCGCGATGTCGTCGGTGATGAGCAACACGGCCACCGCCAACCTGCTCATGCCGATCGTGATCGGACTCGGCGCCGCCTCGGTGTCGCCCATCTTGCTCGCGGTTGCGCTCGCGTGCTCGCTGGCGATGGCGCTGCCGATCTCCACCCCGCCCAACGCCATCGCCTTCAGCTCGGGGACGCTGCAGGCCCGCGATCTCATCGTGCCCGGCGTGACCCTGACCGTGATCGGCCTGCTGCTGGTCGGGACGGTGGGCCTCGCCTGGTGGCGTTTTGTCGGCTTGATCTAACGACGACGAGGAACAAGCTATGGAAGTCCATCGCCAGCAGTGCCAGGCCTGCGGCAGCCGCAGGCTCAACAACATCCTCGCGCGCGAGGCGCGGCTGCGGACGGTGGTCTACGTGCGCTGCGCGGACTGCAGCGCGCTCGTCGCGCGCTACGAGCTCGCCGACTACTACCACCACGGCCGCGGCGTCGAATCGTTCCTGCGCTCGCACGACCCGGGGCTGGCCGAGAGCGGGCGCCAGATGATGACGCTCTTCAAGCAGGCCGAGAAGCGCGCGGTCGAAGGCTTCCGCGCGGTGATGGCGATCCTCGAGAAGACCGGGCGCGCGCCGTAGTCGGCGGACTCACGCCTCTGGCGCGGTCTCGGGATCGATCGCGGGGCGCGTCACCGCCACCTGGCGTCCGCTGACGTCGCCCTCCGCCGCGGCCTGGATGCCGGCGAGCATGCCGCGGAAGACGAAGCCGTGGAAGGGCAGGACGGCGAACCAATAGAGCAGGCCGAAGAGGCCGCGCGGCTGGAAGCGGGCGGTTTGGATCAGCTGCGTGCGTCCGCGCGCCGGATCGGGCACCAGGTCGAAGGCCAGGAGCGCCTCGCCCGGTACCTTCATCTCGGCGCGCAGCGCCAGATGACGATCCTGCACGATGCCCGTGACGCGCCAAAAGTCGAGCGCGTCGCCGTAGCCGAGCTGCTCGGGATCGGTGCGACCGCGGCGCAGGCCAGGGCCGCCGACCAGTCGATCCATCCAGCCGCGCAGGCGCCACAGGCTGTCGGCGGCGTACCAGCCGTTGCCGCCGCCGATGCGGCACACCGCCCAAAACACCCGCGACGCGTCGGCGTCGATCCAGCGCGTGCGCCGGTCGACGTAGGTGGTGCCGCCCGCCCAGTCGGGATCGCCCGGGATCACGCCGGCGTCGCGCCACGAGGTCTCGACGTCGCGGCGCGCGATCTTGCCGAGCGCGCGCGCGATCGCCTCGCGCACGTCGATCAGCCGCTGCGGCACAAGCTCGCGGATCGCGTGCTCGCGGCACACCACCCGGTTGCGCAGACCCTCGGCCAGCGGCCGCGCGATCTCCTTCGAGAGCGGCGTCACGAAGTGGATCCACAGGGAGCTCAGGCGCGGCGTCAGCACGGGAACCGGCACGATGATTCGCCGCATCAGGCCGCGCTGCGCCGCCATGACCTGGATCATGTCGCTGTAGCGCACGACGTCTGGACCGCCGATGTCGAAGGTGCGGCCGGTGGTTTCGGCCACCTCCAAGCAGCCCACCAGATAGCCGAGGACGTTGCGGATGGCGATCGGCTGGCATTCGGTGGCCACCCAGCGCGGCGTGATCATCATCGGCAGGCGCTCGACCAGATAGCGCAGGATCTCGAACGACGCCGAGCCCGAGCCGATCACCATCGCCGCGCGCAGCACGGTCACCGGCACGTCGGTCGAGGCCAGCGCCTGTTCGACCTCGCGCCGCGAGTGCAGATGTTCCGACAGGCCCGCGCCGGTCTCGCCGAGGCCGCCGAGGTAGATGATGCGCGGCGTGCCGGCGCGCTGCGCGGCGCGCGCGAAGGTTTCGGCCAGGCGACGGTCGCGCGCGGCGTAGTCGCCGCCGGCGCGGATCATCGAGTGGATCAGGTAGTAGGCCGCGTCGCAGCCGGCGAGCGCCTCGGTCACGCGCGCCTCGTCGGCCGCGTCGCCCTCGACGATCTCGATCTTCGGATCGCCGAACCACGGGCGGTCTTCGAGCTTGCGTGGCGAGCGCGCCAGGCAGCGCACCGTGTGGCCGCGCTCGAGCAGGCGCGCCACCAGGCGGCCGCCGACGTAGCCGGAGGCGCCGGTGAGCAGGACGCGTTGCGGGGGCGGCGACGATGCGGGCATGACCGCAGCCTACCGCATCGCCGTCGGCTCGCTCGACCGCGATCCGCAGCCCCCGGGCGCCCGGCGGCCGCCGGAC
>JBCCOR010000453.1:0-4513 GCA_039025295.1 Acidobacteriota bacterium | reverse complement strand
GACGCCTACCGCAACGCCAAGGACTTCACCGCCGCCGCCGCCGCCTACGAAACCGCCAGCGAGCATCTCGCCGCAGCGCGCTGCTACCGCGAGAACAACGACCCGAAGGCTGCGCGCCGCTCGCTCAAGGAGGTCGCGAGCGATCACGCCGACTACGGCCTGGCGTCGCTGATGCTGATCGATCTGCTGATCGAAGAAGGCTCGTTCGACGGCGCGCTCTACCGCCTGCGCGAGCTCGAAACGGCGGTCACCGCGATGGACGAGGAGACGCGCGCGCGCGTCCCCGACGTCGATCTGCGCTACTGGCGCGGGCGCATCCAGGAAGCCAAGGGCGAGCACGCCCAAGCGGCCGTGGCCTACGAGCAGGTGATCAGCATGTCGGGCGACGCGCGCGACGCCAGCCGACGCCTCGGCGAGATGCGCAAGTGGCTGCACGAGAGCCAGCGCCTCGGCGGCACGGCGCGGCGCGGACGCCATGCGAGCGGCGCACACGCGCCGGTCGCGGCGGGCGCCGCCCACAGCGCCGGGCCGTCCGACGAAACCAGCACCGGCGAAATCCAGCTTGCGGCCCTCGCCGCCGCCGCCCAGCTGCCGTTCGTCCGCGGCGAGGCGATCGAGCCGCCGTGGTGGCCCGACTGCACGCTGCAGCGCGCGATCGACCAGCGCACCAACCAGCCGGTCGAGGTGCTGTCGCTGCCGCTGCCGTCCGGGGTCGTATGGGACGCCTTCGAGCGCATCCGACCGGGCGTGCGCGCGCTCGATCATCCGGCGATCCTGCGCCTGCAGGAGGTCGTCCTCGCCGACGGCCGCGCCCACTTCGCCTTCAGCCCGTTCGGCGGCACGCCCCTCGGCGAGCGTCTCAACGGCCCGCGCCGGCCGGGCGCGGGCCAGGTGCTCAAGATGCTGATGGAGCTGGCCGACGCGATCGCCACCGCCCATCATCTCGGCGTCCAGCACGGCTGGCTGTCGCCACTCACCGTGCTGATCGACGACGACGACCGCATCCGCCTGGTCGGCTTCGGCATGCGCGATCTGGTGCCCGCCGACAGCACCACCCTGATCGCCTATCTCGCACCCGAGGTGCGCGACGGCCTGCCGCTCGGCCCGGCGGCCGATCTCTACGGCCTGGGCCTGCTCGGCATCGAGTTGCTCAACGCTCATCTGCCGCTCGACTGGTCGGAGTCGGCCTCGATCAACCCGGGCGACGTCTTCTGGCCCGAGGAGTTCGACGACGTCGTGCCCGACGCGGTGCGCACCGTGCTGCTGCGCTGCCTGGCGCGCAACCCGATGGCGCGCCCGTCGTCGGCTGATCTCAAGCTCGCGCTGGCGGCGATCGGCCTGGTCGAAGGTCAGGTGCTGATGGACCGCTTCGAGATTCGCGACGAGCTCGGCCGGGGCGGCATGAGCCGGGTCTACCGCGCCTTCGACCGCAACCTGCACGACGAGGTCGCGATCAAGACCCTGCTCTCGCCCAGCGGCGCGCACTCCGAAGACGCCGAGCGCCTGTTGCGCGAGGTGCAGATCTGTCGCAAGATCTCCCATCCGAACGTCGTGCGCGTGCACGACATGGGCTACTTCCCGGGCGGCATCTTCATCAGCATGGAGCTGCTCGACGGCCCGGGCCTCGACACGATCATCAAGCGCAAGGCGCCGCTGCCGCTGGCCTACACCCAGCGCGTCCTGCGCGAGGTCGCCGAGGCGCTGGGCGAGGCCCATCGGCTCAACATCGTCCATCGCGATCTCAAGCCGGGCAACGTGATGATCGCCGACGGCCGCGCCAAGGTCATGGACTTCGGCATCGCCCGCATCGACGACGGCAACAGCAACCATCTCACCCGCACGGGCGAGGTCATCGGCTCGCCGCTCTACATGGCGCCCGAGCAGATCCAGGGCCGTCCGCTCGACGGCACCTGCGATCTCTACGCCCTCGGCGTGATCGCGTTCACGATGCTCGCCGGTCGCGAGCCGTTCCTCGGCGACAGCGCGACCGAGGTCGTGCTCAAGCACATCAACGAGAAACCGCCCGAGATCCGCAGCTTCCGTCCGGACCTGCCGCGCTCCTGGGTCGACATGATCGCGCGCCTGCTCGCCAAGCGCCCGGCCAAGCGCTATCCGTCCGCCGCGGCGCTGATCGAGGCGCTCGATCGGCTGCCGACCGAAGCCTTCTGACGAACCGGCTGCTCCGCGGCCCGCGCCCGAGGTCACCATGCGCAAGACCGCTTCTCTGCTCACCCTGTTCGGGGTCTTTCTCATCGGCCACGCCACCGGCGTGCTGATCGCCGAGCCCGACGATCGCCCTGCATCAGCGGCCGCAACCGCCGAGCTCGCCCTGCGCGACGCTGCGCCCCTCGATCGCGCAGACAGCGACGCCGGCCGGCTTGTGCCAACCCTCGACGACGCCGATCTCAGCGCGCTGACGACGTCGGAAACGCGCGACATTCGCGTCTTCCGACAAACCGCGCCGTCGGTGGTCTACGTCACCAGCCGCGCGATCGCGCGCGATTTCTCGCTCAACGTCTTCGAGATTCAGCGCGGCACGGGCAGCGGCTTTCTGTGGGACGAAAAAGGCCACGTGGTGACCAACTACCACGTGGTGGCGCAGGGCACGCGCTTCACGATCGCCTTCGCCGACCGCGACGAGGAGGTCGACGCCGAGCTGGTCGGCTACGCCGAGGACAAGGATCTCGCCGTGCTGCGCCTGATCGATCCGCCGCGCGGCCTGCTGCAGCCGATCCGGCTCGGGCGCTCGGACGCGCTGCAGGTCGGCCAGCGCGTGCTGGCGATCGGCAACCCGTTCGGCCTCGACCACACGCTCACGACCGGCGTCGTCAGCGCGCTCGGCCGCGAGCTGAGCGCCTCGAGCGGCCGCCTGATCCGCGACATGGTGCAGACCGACGCGGCGATCAACCCGGGCAACTCGGGCGGTCCGCTCCTCGACTCGGCGGGCCGGCTGATCGGCGTCAACACGGCGATCTTCAGCCCGAGCGGCGCGTCGGCGGGCATCGGCTTCGCGGTGCCGGTCGACACCGTCCGCCGGCTGGTGCCGCAGCTGATCCGCAGCGGCCGTCCGATCCAGCCCGGGATCGGCATCGTGCCGCTCTCCGACCGCCTGACGCAGCGCTACGGCATCGAGGGCATCGTCATCCGCCAGGTGCGCCCGGACGGCCCGGCCGACGCGGTCGGCCTCGAGGGCCTGCGCATCACCCGCCGCGGCCGCGTCACCGACTGGGGCGACGTGATCGTGGCGGTCAACGACGAGCCGGTGCGCACCCTCGACGATCTGCTCTACGCCTTCGAGCAGATCGGCGTCGGCCAGCGCGCCGAGCTGACGGTCGAGCGCGACAAGCGCCGCCGCACGGTCGTCGTCGAGCTGACCGCGCTCGCGCCGCGCTGAGCCCGGCCGCTACAATCGATCCATGGGCCTGCCGAATCGTCGCCTGAGCGTTGCCGACTACCTCGCGCACGAGCGCGCGTCGGCGGAGCGTCACGAATACATCGACGGCGATCTGTTCGCGATGACCGGCGCGAGCGTCGCGCACAACCGCATCGTGCGCAATCTGCTCACCCATCTCCATCCGCAGCTCACCGGCGGCTGCGAGGCGTTCGCCAGCGATCTGCGCGTCCACGTGCGCGCGACCGATCTCTTCGCCTATCCGGATCTGATCGTCGCCTGTCCGCCCCTCGATCTCGATCGCGACCATGGCGACACGCTGCGCAATCCGACCGTGCTGGTCGAGGTGCTCTCACCATCGACCGAGGCCTACGACCGCGGCCGCAAGTTCGCCCACTATCGCCAGATCGACAGCCTGCAGGTCTATCTGCTCGTCGCGCAGGACGCCCCGCGCATCGAGCGCTACCGACGCCACGGCGCCCACTGGCGCCTGCACGACTTCGGTCCGGGCGCGCAGATCGATCTCGACGAGGTCGGCGCGGCCATCCGGCTCGACGCGGTCTACGACGGCGCACTCGACGCAGCAGCGCCCTGAGCGCGCGCGCCTACGGCCGGCGCGGGCCGCGGCGGGCGCGCTGGCCGGTGAAGCGCACCATGCGGCCTTCGATCTCGACGAAGCGGTAGAGGCGCTGCGGCGCCTGCCCGTTGAGGCCGGGCGAGGCGTCTTTCGGGTAGAACCACTGCTCCTGCTGCAGATCGTCGACGCGCCGCGGACGCGGGCGCTCGATCGACTCGGGCTCGCCGTGCAGGATGAAGAGAATGCCGCGCGCCGTTGCGCTGCCCGGCCGCACGCCCTCGCGAAAGCGCTTGTCGGCGGTCGTCAGGCGCGCTTGGTAGGTCTCGCGCGGGGTGACCGAGAACACCGGCAGATCGGCGGCGCGGCGCGCCCAAAAGTCCTCGATGAACGCCTCGGCGTTGGCGTCGTCGTCGAGCGCCAGGTAAGCGTCGATCTCCTCGATCGAGGCGACGAAGGCGATCGGCCCGACCAGCCAGTGGCTGTACTTCGGGCTGAGCAGCGGGTTGAAGAGCGTCTCGATCGGCGGCGGATCGTCGCCTTTCTTC
>JBCCOR010000452.1:0-4517 GCA_039025295.1 Acidobacteriota bacterium | reverse complement strand
CGTGCTGGCGCGCGCGGGTCAGCACGCGGTCGTTGACCTCGGGCACCACGATCGGATGGCCGGCGTTGTTCTTCAGACGGCCGATCTCGGCCGACAGGCTCATGCGCCGCCGCAGCAGCTCGAGCAGCGACCGATCGACGTCGGCCACCGACTCGCGCAGCCGACCGAGTTCGGCGGCGGTCTCGGGCTGTACCCGTTCGTTCATCGTGCGCCTCGGCTCAGGTGGCGGAGAGCAGATCCCAGTCGTCGTCGGGCGCATCGAGGGCGATCGCCAGACAGCCCTGTGCGCCGGCGAACACCGGATCCTTCACGTTCTGTACCTTGCCGCCGCCGAGCGGCTCGAGGCCGTCCTGCAGCGCGATGCGCAGGCCCGCGATCTGCGAGCTGCCGCCGCTGAGGATGACGTTGTTGCGCACCTTGGCCTGGAACTCGGGTTCGACCCGCGGCAGCAGATCGAGCAGCGCCTCGACCGCCGGCTCGACCAGGCTCTCGCACGCGGCGCGCATGGCGCTGGTGATGTCGAGCTCGGTCGGGCGGCCCTGCACCGGCGCGGTCACCTTGACCGGCGCCTGCGGCTCGCCGACGAAGCCGTGCGCCTCCTTCCACTCGCGCACCATGTAGATCGACACCTGGGCGTTGGGATGCTTCTCCTGGATCAGCGTGAGCAGCTGCTCGTCGATCGAGTCGCCGGCCTGGGGCAGCGTGCGCTGGTCGTCCTCGGTGGGGAAGCGGCCACGCATGACGCAGAAGTCGCTGGTGCCGGCGCCGATGTCGATGATCAGGCTGTGGAGCAGGGCGTCGAGGCCGTAGGCGACGGCGAACGGCTCGGAGACGATCATCAGCGCGTCGACCGTGCCCGCCAGCGCGTTGCGCAGCTGCTGCTTGTTGACCCGCATGGCCTCGGCCGGCACGCCGACCACCGCGCGCACCAGCGGCTTGTCTTCGGCGTCCGACTCTTCGACGCCGGCGATGCGCAGCAGATGCTTGAGCAGCTCCTTGACCGCCTGCAGATCTTTTTCGGAGCCTTCTTTGATCAGGCCGCGCTCGAGCGGCCGGTGGAGATCGAGCATGGTGCGGTTCTCGACCGCTTCGCTGCCGATCAAGATGTCTTTCTTCAGCACCTTGCGCGCGACCATGTCGCCCGGCCAGCCGACGTAGCTCTCGATCACGTGGCGCTTGCCGTCGGAGGTCGACACGGCGCTGCGCGACGTGCCCAGGTCGATGCCGACGTTGAGAATGTCGCGCTTGCTGCTGGTTTTGCTCATGGAATCGTTCAGCTCCCTTGTTCCTCGATGGGATTGATGTCGTCGGCGTAGCGTCGAATGCCCTCGAACAGCGCTTCCGCGATGTGGCGTCTGTAGCGCGGCCGCGTCAGCAGCAGCGCCTCGTCTCGATTCGACAAGCAGGCGACTTCGGCGAGAATGGCGGGCATCTCGGTGGCTACTAATACCACGAACGGAGCGGTTTTGACGCCCCGGTTCTGCAGATCGGGATTGTCGATGCGCAGCGCGGCGTAGAGCGAGCGCTGGGTGCGGCGGGCGAGTTTGCGCGAATGATCCTGGCGCACATCGGCGTAGAGGCCGTCGAGCAGGGTGCGCAGATCGGCGAGGGTGTAGCCCGAATTGCGGTTCTCTTTCTGCGCCAGGGCGGTCAGCTCGGGATCGTCGGTCGGGCCGAGGTAGTAGGTCTCGACGCCGCGCACGGTGTAGCGATTGAGCCAGTTGACGTGGATCGAGACGAAGAGATCGGCGCGCGCATCGTTGGCCATCTGGGCGCGCTCGCGCAGCGAGATGAAGCGGTCGTCTTCGCGCGTCATCGCGACCTCGAAGCCGTCGCTGCGCAGCAGCTCGGCAAGCTGGCTGCCGATATCGAGGGTGATGTCTTTCTCGCGCAGGGTGCCGTCGTCGAGGTCGGTGACGGTGCCGGGATCGACGCCGCCGTGGCCCGGATCGATCATGATCCGGCGAACGGCGAGCGGGAAGACCGACGCGTCGATCGGGCGCGGTGCGGGGAAGGTCGTGCTGGCGGCGAAAGCCGCGCCGGGATCCTCGATCGCCGCCGCTTCGCCGGACGCGCCGGGCGCGCGCGGCGCATCGGCCGCGGCGCTGGCGCTGCTGTCGGCCGCGGCGCTGGCCGCGGTCGCCTGCGCGTCGGTCGGCGGGCTCTGCGTCAGCGCGAACGCGATCGCGCCGGCCGCGGCGAGAACCAGCGCGACGGCGAGCGCGCGCAGTCGGTTCCGGCGCGCGTGCCGATCCTGTTCGCGCAGCAGGCGGATCGCGCGGCGGCCGTCGCCAGCGGTGCCGCGCCGTCCGTCGATCGTATCGAGGTTGTCGCGCACCGCCTGGCGCAGCAGGGACCGTCTGAGATCGGATTCGCCGCGCGGCGGCGTCGCGGATGTCGACGCGTCGGTCGTCCGCTGGCCGAGGCCGTCACGCTCGGGATGCTCCGCCGTAGCCACGATTCGAGTGTAGCAAAGCGTGGCTATGGCGCTGTTCTGCCGCTCGTCCAAAGCGCAGAACGGCGCCTGATGAAGGCGCCGTTCTGCCGCTGGAGCAGCGCGTCGGGCGGCAGGGGTCAGCCGGCCGTCGCCGCGAGCGCGCCGTCGTCCGTGCCGCCGCCGCGTCCGCGCCGCCGCAGGATCATGCGCAGCAGCAGGGTCATCACGACGAGCAGGACGAACACCGCGATCAGCGGCATGATCACGGCGAGCAGCGTCAGGCCGATCGCGGCCGCGCCTTCGAGTGTCGAGACCAGCGGATTGCCGAGTCCGCCGGTGGCGAACGACGAGAGCGAGCGGGTGACGACCGTCACGCCTTGCACGGCTCCGGCCGCGCCGCCGCCGCCGATCGCGGCCAGCGTCCAGCCGAGCCACGGATCGAAGGCCAGGGTTTGTGAGCCCATCGCCACCGTGCCGGCGACCACCGCGCTCGGGGTCGCCATCGTGTCGAGCAGGTTGTCGATCCACGGCACGTAGTAGCCGAGGACTTCGAGCGTCGTCGCCGCGCCGAACGCGAGCAGGGCCGGCGTCGACTCGATCCAGGTGAAGGTCTCGGCGAGCTCGAGGTGGCCGCCGCGCGCGGCCAGGCTCATGACCAGCAGCGGAATGAAGACGCGGAAGCCACAGGCGGCGGCGAGGCCCATACCGGCGGCCAGACTGAGCAGTGTACTTTCCATCATGATGTGCGACCCTCCAATGTCGCTTTCCTTGGAACGGACTTCAGCCAACATACGCGACGCACATCCGTCGTATTCGACCCGCGGCGCGTGATTCGCCGCCGCGGATTTCGCGTTAGGATGTGCCGCTCATCATTTTCTGACTCTACCAGGAGCATCGGACGTGAATCGACTGCTGCGCATCGCGCTGCGCATCGACCGCATGAACGCCTGGCTGGGACGCGGCATCGCCTGGCTGACGCTGGCGATGGTCCTGGTCGGCGCCTACAACGCCATCGTTCGCTATCTCGGGCGGTTCGTGAACTGGAACCTGAGCTCGAACGCCTATCTCGAGCTGCAGTGGCATCTGTTCAGCGCGGTCTTCCTGCTCGGCGCGGCCGACGCCCTGCGCCGCGGCGCGCACGTGCGGGTCGATCTGGTCTACCGCCGGCTGTCGGCGCGCGGGCGCGCGTGGATCGATCTGATCGGCGCTCTGGTCTTCCTGCTGCCGTTCACGCTGGTCGGCTTCTACCTCGGCTTTCCCTCGGTGCGCGCCGCCTGGCGCGTGCGCGAGGGCTCGCCCGATCCGGGCGGCCTGCCGCTCTATCCGCTCAAGACCCTGATCCTGGTGTCGTTCGCGCTGCTCTTCCTGCAGGGCGTGGCCGAGGTCATCCGGCGGATCGCGGTGCTGCGCGGCGTGCTCGACGCGGTCGATCCGGCGCTCGCCGCAACCGTGCGCGAGGACGGCAGCGCGCAGGTCGTACGCGGCGCCGACGACGGCAGCCCGAGGCGCGCGTCATGACCGACGGCGTGCTCGGCCCGCTGATGTTCCTGGCGGCCTTCGGGCTGATCTTCACCGGCTATCCGGTGGCGTTCGCGCTCGGCGGCACGGCGCTGATCTTCGGCGCCCTCGGCATCCACTTCGGCTATTTCGAATTCGGCCTGCTCTACGCCATGCCCGAGCGCATCTTCGGCGTGATGGCCAATCAGGTGCTGCTCGCCGTGCCGTTTTTCATCTACATGGGCACGATGCTCGAGAAGGCCAAGCTGGCCGAGGATCTGCTGACCACGATCGGCATGCTCTTCGGTCGTCTGCGCGGCGGCCTGGCGCTGGCGGTGGTCTTCGTCGGCGCGCTGCTGGCGGCGGCGACCGGCGTGGTCGGCGCGTCGGTGGTGGCGATGGGCCTGATCTCGCTGCCGGTCATGCGTCGCTACGGCTACGACGTGCCGCTCTCGACCGGCGTCATCACCGCCGCCGGCACGCTCGGCCAGATCATTCCGCCGAGCGTCGTGCTGGTCGTGCTGGCCGATCAGATGGGGATCTCGGTCGGCGATCTCTTCCTCGGCGCGCTGCTGCCGGGTCT
>JBCCOR010000451.1:0-4524 GCA_039025295.1 Acidobacteriota bacterium | reverse complement strand
TGATCTTGCTCGACTCGACGTACCAGAGGCCGCCGGCGATCAGCAGGCCGACGATCACGCCCGACGCCAGGATGAAGAGGGCCGGATCTTGCTGCCCGAGCTCGAGCTTGGGACGCTTGCGCGCAACGACCGGGCGCTTGCCTTCGGAAAGGAGATTGATGCGGATCATCGGCTTCAGTCTCCGACCTTGCGCATGGCCAGGCCGACCGCCACCGAGAGCATCGGGGCGATGGACGACAGCCATTCCGCGTTGAAGTCACTTTCTTTGTACTGCATGTTGCGGAAGGGATCGAGCAGCTCGGTGGGCACGCCGAAGCGATCGCGCAGGATCTCCTGCAGGTTCGGCGTCAGCGCGCAGCCGCCGCTCAGCACCAGCTCGTCGATCGAGCCCTCCGACGAGGTCGCGCCAAAGAAGTCGAAGGTCTTCTGGACCTCGCTGGCCATCTCACCCGAGACGTTGTCGAGCACCTTTCGCGCATCGGCCGCGGTGTAGCTGCCGACCGATTCACCGCGCTTGAGCAGCTCGGCCTGATCGAACGACAGATTGAACTCGCGCTGGAGGGCTTCCGTGAATTGGTTGCCGCCGAACGAAATATCGCGCCAGAACACGGTCGTTCCGCGCGCGATGATGTTGATGTTGGTCACCGCGGCGCCCATGTTGACCAGCGCCACCACCTTGAGCGGATCGACGTCGTAGTTGAGCTCGTAGGCATTTTGAATCGCAAATGCATCAACGTCGATGATCGATGGCGTTTTGCCGGCCTGGGTGATCACCGAGACGTAGTCGTTGACTTTCTCGCGCTTGACCGCAACCAGCAGAACTTCCATCGTCTCCTGACCCGGATCGTCGCCGCTCAGGGTCACGTAGTCGAGCCGTACATCGTTGATGTCGAAGGGGATGTGCTGCTCGGCTTCCCACTGGATCGACTCCGCCAATTCATCGGGATCCATCGCGGGCAGTTCGATCTTCTTGATGATCACGGAGTGCCCGGACACCGACGTGGCGAAATTGCCGGCCTTGACGCCACTCTGCTCGGTGAGCTTGTTGATGGCGTCGACCACCAGCGATGAATCCATGATGGAGCCGTCGACGATGGCTTCAGGAGAGAGCGGTTCGACGCCGACGCGCTGCAGCTGGAAATTTCCGCCTTTGCGCTCGCGCAGCTCGATCAATTTAATGGTCGAACTGCCGATATCGAGGCCGACGATACCTTTATTTCGCGAGAAGAGCACCGGAGTGATTGCCCCCAGGGTGTGGTGATGCGCCATGGCTCGCGAACGAGCATCTGCGCGGACATACAAGCGTCTTTGCCAATCCGATCGGCGCGCCGCGCTCGGTGCGCGCGGCGGCAGATCCGCGGTGTGCGTCGCCAACTTGTGGCACGACAGAGCGTTACGACGCGGAGACCGCGATGATGGCAAAGTTCATTGCATTCGTAAAGCTTTCGCAGCGTACCAACACCGTCGACGAAGTGTCAAGCCTACATAGCAATTTAACGATACGTCCCAACGCGACGTAACGTCAACGAATCGCTGGACTTCCGAGCGCGCTGCCGCGGCGCGGCGAGGCCCCGGACGGGGCCGCGGGACGGCGATCGATCGTGCCGCGCGATCGACCGTATGGTTATTGCGCAATGCCCGACGCAAGAACGCCCGCGACGTCGAGCGGCGCGGGCGTTCGATGGCGGCCCGGGGCGACCCGGTCGATCGGTCAGTCGAGGCTGTTGTACATGCCTTCGTCGGCGCGCGAGCCGTGCATCCGCCGCTGCACGTCGATGACCCCGGACACGGTCTGCATCGACGCACGGATCTTGTTGAGATGGCCGTGGTTGCGCACCTCGAGAACGAATTCGATGAGGCCGTGGCCGGTCTCCACCGTGGTCGCCTTGCACAGCTTGATGTTGCCCTGTTCTTTGGCGATCACCTCGGTCAAGCGGGCGAGAATGCCGGGATGGTCCTGGGTGTGCACCGACAGCCCGACGGCGTAGACGCTCTCCTCGCTCTCTTTCGCCCATTCCACCTCGATGATGCGCTCGGGGTCGTACATCAGGTTGCGCACGTTGGGGCAATCGCTCGCGTGGATCGACACGCCGCGCCCGCGGGTGATGTAGCCGATGATCGCCTCGCCCGGCACGGGGTTGCAGCATTTGGCGAGCGACGCCATCAGGTCGTTCTCGCCCTTGACCGTGATCGGACCGCTCGCGCTCGGCGCCAGCAGGCGTTCGACGACGCGCCGGATCGGCCCTGAGGCCGCCTGCTTCGCGACCCGACCTTCGGCGTCGTCGCCGGTCAATCGATCGATCACCTGGCGCACGGCGATCTTGCCGTAGCCGAGGCGCTGGTAGAGATCTTCGATCCGCGCCAGTCCTTCGGCCTGGAGATAGCTCGCCATGTCGTCGCTCTCGACCACCCGACGCAGGCTCAGCCTCAGCCGCCTGAGCTCTTTCTCCAGCAGCCGCTTGCCGATGCCCTCGGCCTCGCGCTTCTGCTGCTGGTTGAGCCAGTGGCGGATCTTCGAGCGGGCGCGCGAGGTGGCGACGTGGCTGAGCCAATCGCGGCTCGGCCGGCGGCTCGGACTCGACATGATCTCGACCATGTCGCCGTTCTGCAGCTTGGTCTTGAGCGGCACCAGCCGGCCGTTGACGCGCGCGCCGCTGCACTGATGGCCAAGATCGGTGTGGATGCGGTAGGCGAAGTCGAGCGGCGTCGCGCCGCGCGGGAAGGAGTAGACCTCGCCGCGCGGGGTGAAGACGTAGACCTCTTCGGGATAGAGGTCGATCTTCAGCTGATGCAGGAAGGTGCGCGGATCCTGGACCTCCTGCTGCCACTCGAGCAGCTGGCGCAGCCAGAGGATGCCGGTGTCACCGCCGCCGCCGTTGACCCCGCCGCCCTTGCCTTCCTTGTAGCGCCAGTGCGCCGCGATGCCCTCTTCGGCGACGGCGTCCATCTCGCGCGTGCGGATCTGGACTTCGAACGGCTGGCCGTCGCCGAGCACGGTGGTGTGCAGGCTCTGGTAGAGGTTGGGCTTGGGCATCGCGATGTAGTCCTTGAAGCGTCCGGGCAGCGGGCGCCAGGTCTGGTGGACGATGCCGAAGGCCGCGTAGGTGTCCTTCAGGTCCGCGGTGATGATGCGAAACGCGAGGTAGTCGTAGAGCTGATCGAGGTCGATGTCCTGCCGATGCAGCTTGCGGAAGATCGAGTAGGGCCGCTTGACGCGGTAGCTGATCTCGGCGTCGATGCCGGCCGCGCCCAGGCGCTTGCGCAGGATGCCGTGAATGCGGTCGATGGCGTCTTTGCTGACCCGCAGTTTCTCGCGCACCTTCTCGTCGAGCTCGGCGTACTGATGCGGATAGAGGAAGAAAAACGCCAGGTCTTCGAGATCGCCCTGCACGCGCGCCATGCCCAGGCGGCGCGCGATCGGGGCGTAGATCTCGAGCGTCTCGCGCGAGATCCGACGCCGCTTCTCGGGCGCCATATGCTCGAGCGTCATCATGTTGTGCAGACGATCGGCGAGCTTGACCGTGATCACCCGGATGTCGCGCGCCGACGCCAGGATCATCTTGCGGAAGGTCTCCGCCTGCGCCTCGTCGCGCTTGACGTAGGCCTGGCGCCCGATCTTGGTCACGCCGTCGACCAGCTCGGCGACGTCGCCGCCGAAGCTCTCGGCCAGACTTTCTTTGGTGGTCAGCGTGTCTTCGAGGACGTCGTGCAGCAGGCCGACGGCGACCGAGGTGGCGTCGAATTTGAGATCGGCCAGCAGATACGCGACGTAGACCGGATGGGTGATGTACGGCTCGCCCGAGCGCCGGGTCTGGTCGCGGTGCATGCGCTCGGTGAAGGCATAGACCTCGCTCAAGACGTCCCGGCTGTAGGGACGCCCGTGGTCGTCGAGGCGCTGCAGGATCGACTCGAAATTGATGCCCTTGCGTGCCTGGACCGGCGGAGGAAGCGTATCGCGGAGCGTGGTCATGCGCGGGATCGGCCCGGGGTATGGATCAACGAGCCTGGATCGCGCTCAAGTATACGAGATCTTTCGCAACAACCGCCGTTACGTCGACCCTTCGTCCGACGCGACGGCCGCAGCCGCCTCGATCTCGCCGACCAGTTCGAGCAGCGACTCGACCCGCGCGCCGGCGTCTTCGCCGGCCGGATAGACGTAGGTCGCGCGCAGAATGCGGTCGCCGTTCGGATGCAGCATCAGCACGATGGTCTCTTCCTGGGTCGCGGCGTCGGCGTCGGCGCCAGTCCACTGACCGCGCGAATAGAACGCCGAGCCGAGCGGCGCGATCAGCTCGCGCTGTCCTTTGTAGACGCCGTCCGTCCGGGCTTCGACGTCGGCCTTGTGGGCCTCGAGCGCCGTGACGAGGTTGACGCCGCCCTCGGCGGGCGGATCGGCCTCGATCGTGACCGTGCCCGCGACCGCCATCTCGCCGTCGGTCGACGCCGGCGTCAGGACGATGCGCGCATCGCCCGCGTCGACCAGGCTGAACGCACTCGGCAGCGCGGCGATCGCGATGCCGAGTG
>JBCCOR010000450.1:0-4529 GCA_039025295.1 Acidobacteriota bacterium | reverse complement strand
GCGCCGACTGCAGACACTGCGAAACAAACCAGAACAGCGGTGAGCAGACCCAGTGCCTGGCGCCGCCGAGGTCAGGATCTTGTCGGCCGCGGGATCGAGAATCTTGCCCAGCCGGGTCTCGATGCCCCAGCGGCGGGCGATGTAGCCGTCGAGGAAGTCGGTGAGCGCGGCGAGCAGGAAGAGGCCGAGGCCGACGAATTCTTTGCCGTCGAATTTGGTCAGCAGCACGACCACCAGCATCGGCACGAGCAGGATGCGGGCGAGCGAGAGCGCGTTCGGGACGTGCCGGAACGCCGCAATGCGGAACGGGAAGGGGCGCGACAACGGGGCAGTCGGGTTGGCGGCGGTGGTGGTGGTGTGGCGTTTTTCGACGAAGGCGTCGGTGACGTCAGCGCTCGTCCGGCGCCTGGGTGGTGACGACCACCCGATTGCGCGCGTCGCGCACGACGTAGACCTTGCGCTGCGGCGCAACCGGCGCGCGGTTCTGCAGGCTGCTAGCGAGCGCGGCGGCGGTGGCTTCGCGCGTCTGCTGGCGCTTGGCGCTGTCTTTGAGCTCGGTCAGGTAGCGCGGCGGCGGGGCGACCGGTGCGCGCCGGGCAATGCGGGTGACGCCCTGCGGACCGGGATCGCGTCCGTCGACCAAGGTCAGCACCTTGCGCACGTAGTCGCGGGTCTCGCGATAGGGCGGGATGCCGCCGTAGCGCGCCACCGCGCCCGGGCCGGCGTTGTAGGCCGCGAGTGCGTGCGTCAGGTTGCCGTTGAAGCGCTGCAGCATCTGCCGCAGATAGGTGGTGCCGCCGTAGATGTTCTCGCCCGGATCGTACGGATGACGCACGCCGAGCTCGCGCGCGGTGCCGGGCATCAGCTGCATCAGCCCCATCGCGCCCTTCGACGAGCGCGCGCGCGGGTTGTAGTCGGATTCGACCTGCATGACCGCCTGCACCAGACGCGGATCGAGACCGGCCCGACGGGCGTGGTAGTCGACCAGCTGGGCGATGTCCTGACGCGGAATCCGGCGCAGCAGGGGGCTGCGCGGACGCTTCGTCTGGTTGTGGATCACCTTGGTGCCGTCGGGCAGGGTCGAGACGCTGATCTCGGCCTGGGCGGTCGACGGCGTGCCCATCGCGAGCAGCGCGCCGCCGAGCAGCAGGCTCGCCGCGGTGGCGGCGATCCCGAAGCGGCGGAGCGTGTGCGGTCGACAGTGATGGGCCATAGCCAATCGAGTGTACACGAGCGCCCCGGCAACACCAAGAACGGTGCGCGCCGGGGCGCCGGGGCTCACATTGAAACGGTCGCTTCGACTGTACTAACTCAGAACGGTCGCCTCGACGGCTTTCGCCTGCTCGGCGAGCTCCTCGGCGAGGGCGGTGCGCAGCTCGGGGCGCGTGGCGGCCAAGATGCGGATCGCGAGCAGCGCTGCGTTGATCGCGCCGGCCTTGCCGATCGCCAGGGTGCCGACCGGAATGCCCTTCGGCATCTGGACGGTCGAGAGCAGCGAGTCGAGGCCGTCGAGCGACCAGCCCTGCATCGGCACGCCGAGCACCGGCAGCAGGGTGTGCGCGGCGACCACGCCGGCGAGATGCGCCGCGCCGCCGGCGGCGCAGATGAACACCTCGGTGCCGTTGTCTTGGTTGCGCGTGACGTAGTCGATCACCAGCGCGGGCGTGCGATGGGCGGACATCGCCCGGCATTCGTGGCGGACGCCGTAGCGCGCCAGCACGTCGCGGGCGTGGCGCATGGTGTCCCAGTCGGAGGCGCTGCCCATCAGGACGGCAACGAGCGGTGCGGAGTCGGTCATGGTCGAGAGGCTCCTCGGTCAATGATCGGCTTGTGGGGGAACGTGGGGTGGGCGGCGTGAGAGCGGCCGCCGGCAGGACGGTCGGCGACGATGCGCGCCAACGCGCGCAGTGTACCCGAGGTTCGATGCCGCGCGCAGCGCGCGGCCGACGCGATAGGCTGCGCCGTCGATGCCTGCCGAATTCACCTGCCCGCCGCCGTTCGACGCCGCCTGCGCCGCGCTTGCGCAGGACGGACGACCCGTCGCCCGACTCGAACCCCTCGCCGGCGACTCCTCGACCCGTCGCTACGCCCGCGTCCGCTTCGCGCCGGGCGCGCGCGCCGGCGAGACCGACGCGGCGATCCTCGTCCACCATCCCGCCGAGCTCGCCGACGTGCCCGATCGCTTCCTGCGCACCGGTGAACTGCTGCGCGCCGCCGGCGTGCGCGTGCCGCGCATCCTGGCCGACGGCGGCGCGCGCGCGGTCGACGACGGCGGCCGCTGGCTGCTGGTCGAGGATCTCGGTCCGCACACCGTGTGGCAGCGCGCCCAGGCGCAGCAGGCCCGGCATGGCGCGCTCGACCCGGTCGCGCTCGACTGGGACGGGCTCGAACCGCACTACGCCGACGCCCTCGACGTGATCGCCCGACTGCGGCGCGTGCCGATGGATGCGGTCGCGGCGCTCAACCCGCCGCTCGACCGGGCGCTTCTGACGCGCGAGCTCGCGCAGACCTGGGACGCCTTTCTCACCCCGCGCGGCGTCGACGGCGCGCTCGCCGACGATCTGCGCGACGCCCTCGACGCCGTCATCGACCGCGTCGTCGCGCGGCCGCAGGTCGTGTGCCATCGCGATTTCATGGTGCGCAATCTGGTGCCGCTGCCGCGCACGGACGGCGCGCTGGGCGTGATCGACCATCAGGACACCCGCCTCGGACCCGACACCTACGACCTCGCGTCGCTGCTCCACGACAGCATCTTTCCGTCGGATGCGCGCGTCGACGCGTGGATCGACGACGCGGCGACGCGCCTGCGCGGGGTCGATCCCGACGCCGCGCCCGACGCGCCCGACCGCTGGCGCGACGCCGTGCGCTGCGCGGCGGTGCAGCGCACGCTCAAGGCACTCGGCACCTTCGCGCGCTGCGTCGCGCGCGGCTCGCAGGTGCACGGCCAGCACATTCCCGGCACCCAGGCGCGCGCCCTGGCGCTGCTCGGCCAGGTCGCCGAGACGCAGCATCTCGCTGCGCCGCTCGCGGCCGCGCTCGGACGGTCGTAACGCCCAGCGCGTCGCCCGGCGTGCGCACGACGCGCGTTTTGATAGGGTGAAGAACCGACTTCTCGTCACCCGGAGACCATCACGATGCCCAATCTCGGATTCCAAGAGCTGATCGTCATCTTTTTGATCGTCGTCGTCATGTTCGGCGCCTCCCGCCTGCCGCAGCTCGGCCGCGGCCTGGGCGAGGGCATCCGCAACTTCAAGAGCGGCCTCAAAGCCGACGACGAGCCGCCGGCGGTCGAAGGCAGCAACGACGAGACCGCTGAGTCCGCCTGATCGATCGGCCCGCGCGCCAGCGCATCGCCGCAGCAGACGGACCGCCGCCGGAAACGGCGACCGAAACGACAAGCGCCAGCCCGCGGGCTGGCGCTTGTGCGTTGTGGAGCGCGTCGTCGGCTAGCGCGGCGGCGGCCGATCGCCGTCGCGCAAGCGCTGCTGGGCGGCGCGGCGGCGGCGCCATTCGCGCACGCGCTCGCCGGGCGCCACGCCCGGCTCGGCGCCCGGCCGCTTGCCCTTGCGCCGAGCGTGCACGCTGTGGACGAAACGCAGATAGGGCGGCAGCTGCTCGGGCGTGAGCACCTCGCGCACCGCCACGATGTGCGCCGCGAAGGCGCGCTCGACGCCGATCTGGGTGGCGGCCAGGGTCGCGAGCTGGGCGTCGATCGCGGCCACGTCGGGCACCTCGGCGAGCAGCAGCTGGCGCAGCGTCTCGCGCTCGGCGCGCGCGGCGACGCGCGCGGCGGTCGTGTCGCGGAAGAGCGTGACCTGCAGCGCGAGGAAGCGCTCGCGCGCCGTGCCCTCGAGCCCGAGCCGGTCGGCGACACGCTCGACGCCGCGCATCAGCCGGCGCGGCGGCACGTCGACCGCCGGTGCGCGGCCATCGACGCGGACGTCGCCGATCGTCACGCCGTCGGTCGCGGCCGGCGCGTCGAGCGCGGATGATGCGGCATCCGGCGGGATCGACGCAGGATCCGGCAGATCGGACGTCGCCGCGGGATCGGGCGACACGGCCGCGGGATCGGACTGCGCAGCCGCGGCGGCGGGCGCGTCCGCCGGGCCGCGCAGCAGCTGCGGCACGACCACCAGCGCCACGCCGAGGTTGACGCCGAGCGAGAGCAGCAGCAGGGCGGCGAGCCAGCCGGTCTTCATCCCGACACCGCCGCCGCGCCAACGTCGGCCTCAGCCAGGGCCGCGATCGCGCGCCAGTAGTCGTCGGCCAGGCTGTCGCCGGTCTCGTCGTCGAAGAACAGGTCGGCGGCCTCGGCCGCATCGGCGATCTCGACCGCGGCCGGTGCCGCGGCGTCGGCGACGCGATCGGCCGACGGCGACGCGGCCGCGACGATCGGCGTCGGCGACGCGGCGGGACGCAGGGCGTCGGCGCCGATCTGACCGAGGCCGACGCCGAGCGTGACGCCGAGGGCGAGCGTCGCCCCGGCGCCGAGCAGGCGCAGGCGCAGCGCGCGCGCCGCGGCGCCAACG
>JBCCOR010000449.1:0-4546 GCA_039025295.1 Acidobacteriota bacterium | reverse complement strand
GCAGATCGTCGACAAAGGTCGGCGACAGCGCCGCCGCGACCGACGCCGGCACGACGTAGGCCACCAGCATGCCGTCGCCGGCCACGTCGTCGGCGTCGCCGCGGCGCAGCACCACGCCCGCGTCGGCCACCATCTCGCGCTGCGCCGTCAGCGCCGCGGTCACCTCGCCGAGCTCGAGCCGCTGACCGCGCAGCTTGATCTGACCGTCGAGGCGGCCGTGGAACATCAGCAGGCCGTCGGTCCGCAGCCGCACGCGATCGCCCGTGCCGTAAATGCGGCTGCCGGGAACGGCGCTGAACGGATCGGGGCGGAAGCGCTCGGCGGTCATTCGCGGACGCGCGTGGTAGCCCTGGCTCACCGCCGCACCGCCGATCCACAGCTCGCCGTCGTCCCCGAACGGCACCAGCATCGCGTCGCCGTCGAGCACGTAGGTCGTCGTCTGCGCCACCGCCCGGCCGACCGGCAGCGAACCTGAGGCCGGCACGTGCTCGGGCGCGGTGACGTCGTAGATCGTGGTGTAAACCGTGCACTCGGTCGGGCCGTAGCCGTTGGTGATGCGCAGCGTCGGCACCGCCGCCAGCAGGCGACGCACGTGGTCGGGCGACACGACGTCGCCGCCGGTCATCACCTGGCGCAGCGGCGTGAGCACGGTCGGCTCGAGATCGACCACGCGGTGGAAGAGGCCCGACGTGAGCCACAGCCGGGTGATGCCGAAGCGCGCGATCGCCGCGCGCAGCTCGCCGATGCCAAACGGCCCCGGCGCCATGAGCGCCAGCACGCCGCCGCTCAGGAGCGGCGTGAAGGTTTCCCACACCGACACGTCGAATCCGAGCGGCACCACCTGCAGATAGGTTTCGTCGGGCCCGCGTCCGGCGATCGCGGGATCGCACGCGATGCGCAGCGCGCTGCGGTGCGCCACCCGCACGCCCTTCGGCCGGCCGGTCGAGCCCGAGGTGTAGAGCACGTAGGCCGTGTCGTCGAGATCGGCGGTCGTCAGCGGACCGGCGTAGGACGGCAGCAGCGCGGACGCGTCGAGCTGGCCGGCCGAATCGAGATGCAGCCGCATCAGCGGACGGCCTTCGGCGTCGGTCAGGACGCTGTCGCCATCGGCTTCGGCGGCGGCGGACGGCGCCGATGACGATGACGCGGATGCGGCCGTGATGAGCGCGCGCAGATCGATGTCGCGTGACACGAACGCGCGCCGCGACGCGGGATCTTCCGGCCGCAGCGGCACGTAGACGCCGCCCATGCGCAGGATGCCCAGCACCGCGACGATCATCGCCGGACCGCGCTCGAACAGCACGCCGACCGCCATGCCGAGCCGGACGCCGCGCGCGCGCAGCGCCCGCGCCACCGCTTCGGCGCGCGCCGACAGCGCGGCGTAGTCCATCGTCATCGTTGTGTCGCCCTGCGCCCAGCGCAGCGCCGGCGCCTGCGGCGTCGCCTCGACCTGGACCAGGAAACGCTCGATCAGCGACCCGCCGGTACCGATCGGATCGCGCGCGAGCGCCTCCTGCCCCAGCGCCAGCAGCTGCCGGCGCGGATCGGGCATGTGCCACGGCAGCGCCGACAGCGCGGTCTCGGGCGCCGCGATCGCGGCCTCGAGCAGCGCGGCGTATTGCGCACCGAGGCGCTCGATCGTCGATGCGTCGAAGCGGTCGCTGCGGTAGACGATGGCCGCCTCGTAGCCTTCGGCGGCGCCGTCGTCGGTTGCGGCCCGGCGACCGAGGGCCAGGCTGAAGTCGAACTTCGCCTGGGTGGGCGCGGTCGACGAGATCGACGTCACCAGCCCGTCGAGGCGCAGCGGCACGCGCGCCGCCGCCGGCTGCAGGCTGAAGAACACCTGGAAAATCGGCGTGTCGTCGAGACGGCGATCCGGCTGCAGCGCGTCGACCACGCGGTCGAACGGCAGCGCCTGATGATCGAACGCGTCGAGCACAACCGCGCGGGTGCGCGCGAGCAGCGTTTCGAAGTTCGGATCGCCCGAGAGATCGGCGCGCAGCGCCAGCGTGTTGACGAACAGGCCGACCAGCGGCTCGATCTCGACCCGATCGCGCCCGGCGATCGGCATGCCGACGGCGAAATCGACCTGATCGCTCCAGCGCGCCAAGGCTGTCTGCCAGGCCGCGATCAGGGTGACGAACGGCGTCGTGCGCTGCGCCTGGGCGAGCGCCTCGACGCCGGCGGCGATCGCCTCGGGCAGCGCGAAGCGATGCTCGCGCGCGACCGACGCGGCGGTGCTGTCGGCGCCGCCGCGATCGCGCGGCAGGCGCAGCGGCGGCACGCCCGCGAGGATCGCGCGCCAGTGGTCGAGATGGGCCTGCATGGCGTCGTCGTCGAGCTGCTCGCGCGCCCAGGCGGCGACGTCGGCCGGCTGCGTCTGGAGCGCCGGCAGCGCGTCGAGCGCGCGGGCGCGCGCGCTGAGATCACCCGCCCGACCGCGCAGCCGCGCGTAGAGCGTCGACAGCTCGCCGAGCAGCACGGCGACCGAGCTGCCGTCGAAGATCACGTGATGCAGGCAGAACAGCAGACGATGATGCGCGCGCGCCAGGCGCACGAGGCGTAGGCGCACCGGCGGCGCGGCGACCAGATCGAACGGCCGGCGCGCGCTGTCGTGCTGCCAGCGCTGCGCCTCGCGCTCGGCGGCGGCGGGCGCGAGGCGGTCGAGATCGACCCGCGGCAGCGCCGCCGTGACGAACGACGGCGGCTCGATCGCCAGCACGGGCTGGCCGCTGAGCGCACCGCCGACCGGTGCCTGCGGGAAGCGCGTGCGCAGCGACTCGTGGCGCTGCACCAGCGCCGCCAGCGCCGCCGCCAGCGCCGAGACGTCGAGCGGACCGCGCAGATCGAAGCACCACGGCATGTTGTAGGCATCGAGCGTCGGATCGAGGCGCTGCAGGAACCACAGCCGCTCTTGATCGAACGACGGCCGCAGCGTCACCGAGCCGTCGCGCGGCTGCGCGGGGATCGCGGGCGGCGGCGCGGACGACGACGACGCGTCCGCGGCGGCATCGTCCGCGGCGGCGGCGGCCGGGGTCCAGCGGGCGTCGAGCCAGTCGGCGAGCGCGCCGAGCTGGGTGCGCTCGAAGAGCGTGCGCACCGGCACCGGCACGCCGGTCTCCTTCTCGATGTGCGCCGCCAGCTGCGTGGCGCGCAGCGAGTGACCGCCCAGCTCGAAGAAGTCGGCGCCGCGCGACGGCGCCGACGGCAGATCGAGGAGCGTCTGCCACAGCGACGTCAGCAGCTGGGTCGCGGGAGTCGGCGCGGCGTCGACGGCCGCAGTCCCCATCTCGGAATCGGCGTCGGCGTCGCCCGTCGACGCATCGGCGGCGGCCGCACCGTCGGCGGTCACGAAGTCGGCGGCATCGGGCTCGGGCAGGGCGCGCCGGTCGAGCGCACCGTCGTCGGTCAGCGGCAGCACGTCGAGCAGCACGAACGCGGCCGGCATGTGACGGGCGGGCAGCGCCGCGAGCAGCGCGTCGCGCAACCGCTGGACATAGCGCATCGAGGCGGCGACCGCGTCGGCGGCGTCGCGCGCCGCGCCGAACGCGCCCAGCGCCTCGGTCGACGGTACGACGTAGGCGATCAGGGCATCGACGCCGTCCGCGGCCTCCGCGTCGACGCCGACGCGGCGCAGCACGGCCGCGGCGTCGGCCACCAGCGCGCGCTGTGCGGTCAGCGCTGCGGCCACCGCCGCCAGGCCGATCGGGTCGTCGACGCGGCCGTGATCGACCAGCATGCCGTCGGCCCGCAGGCGCGCCCGATCGCCGGTGTCGACGAGGCGACTGCCGGGCACGCTCGCAAACGGATCGGGACGAAAGCGATCGGCGGTCAGGCCCGGACGCGCGTGATAGGCCTGCGCCACGCCGCGGCCGCCCGTCCACAGCGTGCCGTATGACCCGAGCGGCACCGGCTCCATGCCGTCGTCGAGCACGTAGGTCGTCGTCTGCGCGGTGCCGCGGCCGAGCGGCAGGGCGCCCGTCGACGGCACGTCGGCCGGCGCGTTGACGTCGTAGACGGTCGCGGCGACCGCGCACTCGGCCGGGCCGTAGACGCGGGTGACGCGCGGCGCCGGCGCGTCGATCGCCTGCAGCCGGCGCACGTGATCGGGCGACGCCGCGTCGACGCCGCCGATCAGCACCTGCCGCAGGGGTGCCAGCGCGGTCGGCGCCGCGTCGACCACCCGGTGGAACAGGCCCGCGGTCAGCCACAGCCGCGTGACGCCGTGGCGTGCGATCGCCGTGCGCAGCGCCGCGACGTCGAAGGGGCCCGGCGCCATCAGCGCCAGCGCGCTGCCGCTCAGCAGCGGCGCGAGCAGCTCCCAGGCCGCGGCGTCGGTGCCCAGCGGCATCCGCTGCAGGCAGACGTCGTCGGGGCGGAGATCGGCGATCGCGGCGTCGTGCACCGCGCGCAGCACGCTGCGGTGCCCCATCCGCACGCCTTTCGGACGCCCGGTCGCGTCGTCGAGATAGCGCACGAACGCCGTGTCGTCGGGTGCGGGATGCGGCAGCGCGTCGGCGTAGGCCGGCAGCAGATCGGCGGCGTC
>JBCCOR010000448.1:0-4549 GCA_039025295.1 Acidobacteriota bacterium | reverse complement strand
GCTCGGGCGAGGTGTCGAGCGCGCCCGCGACCGCCGCCATGTTGCCGGTGCCGCCGATCCAGCTGCCGGCGAGCGCGCCGAAGCCGGTCCAGGCGTCGGGGTCGAGATAGTGGTGCACCAGCGCGTAGGCCAGCGGCGCGCCGACCACGATGCCCGCCGTGCCGATCAGCATCACGCCGACGCCGCGCCCCATGATCCGGACCGCGGCGCCGAGATCGACGTTGATCAGCATCAGCAGGATGAACGCCGGCAGGGCGAAATCCTTGAGCGCGCCGTAGACCGGCGAGCTGCTCGGCACGACGCCGAGGTTGTTCAGCACGACCGGCGAGGCGTAGATGAAAATCAGCGGCGGCAGGAATTCGAACAGCCGCCAGCGCGTCTGCTTTTCGACGAAGAAGAAGAACGCGGCGAGGCCGATCAGGGACGCCAAGACGCCCTGGGGCGACTGGATCAGCGCGGAAGGAACGGATTCAGCGGGGTTCACGGCCGCAATCTATCAAGCTTCACCGCGGCGCCGCGCCGACTTCATGGAGACGTCGTTGACGGGCGGCTTCGAAGAGCACCACCGCCGCCGCGATCGCGCTGTTGAGCGACTCGACCGGCGGCATCAGCGGGATGGTCAGCGCGCCGTCGACCGCGTCGCGCGCCGGCGATGACAGCCCGGGTCCCTCGGCGCCGACCACCAGCACCGTCGTGTCGCGCAGGTCGACTTCGGCCGGATCGGCGCCGCCGCGCGGCGCGAGCGCCCACCAGCGCGGCGCGAGCGGCGCCAGATAATCAGCGAACGCCGTGGGCGCGACGTGCCAGGCGAGCGGCAGGCGCAGCGCGCTGCCGGCCGAGGCGCGCAGCGCGCGCGGATGATGCGGATGCGCGCTGCCCGGCGCCAGACCGACGCCGCACGCACCCGCGGCCTCGGCCGCGCGCAGCAGCGCGCCGACGTTGCCGGGATCCTGCACGCCGTCGGCGTAGAGATAGAGGCCGTTCGGCGTGCGCGGCAGCGGATCGAGCGTGCCGCGCCGGCGGGGCAGCGACGCGATCGCGGCGATCCCGCGCGGCGCGTCGCTGTCGAGCAGCGACCGCAGCAGGCCGGATTCGATGGTGAGCGGCGGGCGCGGCAGACGGGGAAGGAGCGCGCGGCCGTCGGGGCCGTCGAGAAAGGCCGGGGTCGCGACCGTCAGGGTCAGCGTCACGCCGGCGCTGAGCGCCTCGCGCACCAGGTGCACGCCCTCGAGCAGCGCCGCGTCGCCTTTACAGCCCCGAGCACGGCGTATAGCCTTCACTTTCTCATTGTCACGACTGCTGATCATCACGTTTGCATCTGACGTCATTCGAGGAGTTTACCGGTCATGCACGACCCGTTTCGCGGCACCGATACGACGGCCTTTTGGTATCACCTGACCGACGGCATCGAAGTCGCCGTGGCCAGTACCGAGTCCGACAAGCTGCTGGGCGTGCGCGACGGCTTCCGCCGCTTCTTCCACGACGGCCTCGAGCGGCCGGTGGCGGTGGCGGTGGTCGCCCAGGATCTCGGCGAGGTCGGCGAGCTGCCGGTGCGCGACGAAGACATCCTCGGCCTGGCCCGTCGGCGCGCCGACGCCGTGCGCACCAAGCTCCACGCCACCGAGGATCGCTACGATTTCTACGTCGGCGCCGAAGCCGGTCTGCTGTCGATCGTCGATCCGACCGCGCCCGCGGGCGCGCCGCGCCATCACTTCGTCCGCACCTGGACGGTGATCCACGGCCTCGACCAGACGACGTTCGGCTCGAGCGGATCGGTGCAGCTGCCGGCGTCCCTGATCCGCGGCATCGACGGCGATGACGACCTCGCCTACGCCGTGCCCGGCACGCGCCGCCGCGGCGGCATGGTCAGCTCGCTGACCGGCGGCCTCGAAGACCGCCGCAGCGCGACCGCACTCGCGACCTTCAACGCCCTCGCCACGCTGCTGCACGGCCTGCTCGGTCCGCGCATGCCGGCGGCGCAGCGGCGCTAGGCGGGCCTCTCCCCACCTCGAAAAACCTCAACTGAATTCTCAGAGAATTCAGTTGAGATTCTGCGCGCTCAGGTCTCGACGCCGAGGAAGAGATAGAGCGAGAACACGGCGAAGATCGCCGAGGGTGCCCAAACCGCGACCAGCGGCGGCAGCAGCGCCGCCTGGCCGAGGGCGGTGAAGAGCGCCAGCAGCACCATGAACAGGATGCCGAGGATCAGCGACAGGCCGACGCCGTAGAGCGCGCCGCGCCGTCCGAGGCGGAACGCGAAGGGCAGTGCAACCAGCGCCATGACCAGGGAGATCGCCGGGTAGGCGAGCTTGTTGTGCATCGCGACCCGCAGCACGGGCACCTGCTGCCCAGCCTGCTCGAGGTCCTCGATGTGGGCTCTGAGTTCGCCGTAGCGCATTTCCTCCGCCGTGCGATCGCGGCCGGCGATCTGCTCGAGATCGATCGGCAGGCGGTGCTTCACCGGCCGCTCGAACGTGGCGTACGAGGTCTCCAGCGGACCGTCGAAAGCGCGCGCCCAGCCGCCCATAAACGTCCACCAGCCGTCGCCGGCGTAGTGGGCGCGCTGCACGAGCAGTCGGTCGGTCAGGCGATGGCGCGGATCGAAGCGGAACACCTGCAGCATGTGCAGCGCCTGGCGCTTCGGGTCGTAGTGGCGGAAGTTCACCAGCACGCCCTCGGAGGTGGCGATCCAGCGCTGATCGGCCCGGCGTGAACCAGTGCCCTCGCGGCCCTTGATCGTGTTTTCCAGCGTCGTCAATCGCTCGTGCGCAGCCGGCAGCACCTCGCGCTGCAGATAGCCGGCGACGACGACGATCAGCATCGCCATCAGGATCACCGGCAGCGACAGGCGGTAGAGGCTGATGCCCAGCGCCTTGCACGCGACGATTTCGCTGTTGCGCGCGAGCAGCGCGAAGGTCACCAGCGTCGTCGCCAGGACGATGATCGGCGCGATCTCGTGCAGGATGACGAGAATCTTGAACTGGTAGAAGAGGCCGACCACCGACCAGCTGACCTGGTTTTCGAGGATGTCGTCGATCAGCTCGGTGAGATCCGCAACCAGATAGACGGCGATGCCCATCAGAAACGCCGTCATCAGCACGCGCGTGAAGAGGCTGATCACGTAGCGGTCGAGCAGCGTGGGGAAGCCGAGGCCAAACGACGGCAGCCGCAGCACCAGATCGGTGCCGGCGCGCGTCGCAGCGCGCGCGTCGTCGGCGTCATCCGAAGACGTCGCGGCGCCTGCGTGCAGCGCGTCGGCGCGCGCCTTCGCGGTCGTCTGCTTGGCTGCGGCGCGCCGGGCGTCGCGCCGCGCCTGCCAGCGCCCGCGCACGTGCTCGTCGAGCCAGTGGTTGAGCCGCGTCAGCATCAGACTCTTGTCGCGGTTGCGGCGGGCGAGGAGCACCGTGCCGATGATCAGGCCGAGCGCGTTCGGCATCCAGACCGCCAGCAGCACCGGCGCGTCGCCGCCGCGGGCCAGCTCCTCGCCCCAGTTGAGCAGCACGTAGTACGCCAGAAACACCAGGATCGAAAGCGCGAAACCCGACGAGCGTCCGCCGCGGGCGTTGTTGAAGCCGAGCGGCAGACCGAGCAGGCCGAACACCAGACAGGCGAACGGAATGCTGAACTTCTTTTGGATCTCGACCTCGGCGATGTTGCGCTGCTCGCGGTCGAGGTTGGGGTCGTCGGCGCGCCGTCGCAGCTGCTCGAGGGTCATCTCGCGCAGCCCGCGGTTGCCGGTGGCGGGCGCGCGCTGGCGCTGCTGCAGGCGCGTCGCCACGCTCAGATCGAGGCTGCTGTGCGCCGCGATCTCGTAGCGATCCGGCAGATCGAAGTCGACCCGATGGGTGAACGCCTGGTCGAGTGAGAGCGTGGCGATGTCTTCGTCGCCGACGGCGGCCGTGCCGTAGGCCGCGATGTGCACCTCGTTCTCGTTCGCCGGAATCGCGTCGGCGAGAAACGTGCCGTGCCAGCGCGTGTCGTTCGGCCGCGTCTCGAAGACGTAGAGCATCTTGCTGTCCCAGCCGCCGTAGAACGTGCGTGGCTCGATCTGCTTGGCGAGGCTCTGGGTGAGGATGCGCACGCGCAGCTCCTGCAGCGCGTGGTTGCCCTGCGGCAGGACGTTGACCATCAGATAGACGTTGAGCCCAGCCAGCAGGAGTGACAGCAGCAGGATCGGCCGGTACAGGTTGAACAGGCTGACGCCGCTGGCGCGGATCGCGACCAGCTCGCTGTCCGACGACAGGCGGCCGACCGCGATCAGGATGCCGAAGAGCAGCGACATCGGGATCGTGATCACCACGATGCTCGGCAGGCTGAGCAGCAGGATGTGGCCGACCGTCTCGAACGGCACGCCGCGGCGGATGACCATCTCGGCCGAGCGGAAGAGCGCGCGCAGCAGCATGATGAAGGTGTAGAGCAGGAACCCCAGGCCGAGCGGCGCGAGGATCTCCGAGAGCACGTAGCGATCGAGTCGGCGGAACATGGCGCGGATGATATCCGACCCTGTGGAGGGCAGCGATTTCCTCGCTGTAGAACGTCCGCGAAGAAT